>JAUYMQ010000413.1 GCA_030698575.1 Deltaproteobacteria bacterium | reverse complement strand
CAAATGTCAACCGGTTTTTTGAGGTTTTTCAACCTCTTGCAGCGTGACGCGGCGCGACGGAGGGGATCTGCGCAGCCCCTGAAGTGCGGGTGGCCACGGGGAGCGGGGCCAAGTCAGTCTGAACCGGCCCCGTCTGTCCGCTCTCCCGTCCGGGCCGCGCGATGAAAACCCGAAAGCGCTTTATATTACGGCTGCTTGTGCTCTAGGCGCCTGCCGCCGTAGCGGCCCCCTCCTCGGGCGGCACGCCGGTGTCGGTTGTTTCCAGCACCTCTGACCGGGCAGCAGCCAGTGCTGCGGCGTGAGCTTCGGCCGCGGCAAGAGCCGCCTTGTCGAGTTCCACCTGGACGGCCTCGTTGGCGTAGCGCGCCCGGCCCGTCCCCGCCGGGATGAGCCGTCCCATGATCACGTTCTCCTTGAGCCCGCGGAGGAAATCTGTCTTCCCCCAGATTGCAGCCTCCGTGAGAACCTTGGTCGTTTCCTGGAAGCTCGCCGCCGAGATGAAGCTTTCGGTGGAAAGGCTGGCCTTCGTGATGCCGAGCAGCAGGGGTTCGAAGGTGGCCTTCTCCTTCTCCTCGGCTTCCATCCTCTCGTTGGCCGCATCGACCAGGTAGCGTTCCACCTGTTCGCCGACGAGGTAGTCCGTGTCGCCGACGTTACTGACCTTCACGCGGCGGAGCATTTGGCGCACGATCGTCTCAATGTGCTTGTCGTTGATCTTCACGCCCTGGAGCCGGTAGACCTCCTGGATCTCGTCCACGAGATACTTTGCCAGCTCCTCCTCCCCCTTGATCCGCAGGATGTCGTGCGGGTTCGCAGCGCCGTCCATGAGATGGGTTCCGGCGAAGACACGGTCGCCCTCCTGCACCCGGATCGGCTTGCCCTTGGGGATCAGGTACTCGCGCTCTTCTCCGGCATCGGGCGTCACGACGATTTTCCGCTTTCCCTTCGTGTCCTTGCCGAAGGAAACCGTGCCTTCGATCTCGCTCACCGAGGCCGAGTCCTTGGGTTTGCGCGCCTCGAACAGCTCGGCCACCCGCGGGAGGCCACCCGTGATGTCACGGGTCTTCTTCCGCTCCTTGGGGATTGTGGCGATGATGCTGCCAGGTTCGATCACCTCTTCTTCGACCACGTTGATGTTCGCGCGCTCCGGCAGGAAGTACCGCGCGGCGCGGTTCGTTGCCGGTATCGTACGGGTCTCGCCTTTTTCCCCCTTGATGGAGATTCTCGGCCTCAGCTCCCCGTCACGGGATTCAATGACCACCTTCTTGGAGAGTCCGGTCTGCGGATCGTACTCCTCGCGCATCGTCGATCCCTCGACAATGTCGCCGAACTTAACGACGCCGCCTACCTCCGCAATGATCGGCCGATCCTGCGGGACCTCCGCGATCTTGTCGGCCTCCTTGATCACCTCGCCGTACTTGATCTTGTCGCCGTCCTTGACTCTCAGCTTCGCGATGAGCGCTGCGTGATCATTCGTCCGGAGCAGATGTCGCTCCTTGGGATTCCCCTTGTCGTCGAGAATCTCGATGGAGAGCGACTTCGCGTCACTCTTCGCGATCTTGATGCGTCCCTCGTTCCCCGCCGTGATGTCCTTCGTTACGTACGAGCCGCTCGGCACGAACACCTTCGTGCCGTATTCGAAATCGAACGTCGCCAGCTCGCGGTTGGTATCGTCGATGATCATGGTCTTCAGCATGCTCGTGATGGCGATATGCGTACCGTCGCTCTTCGCAAGCACCCGCGTTCCGTCGTACTCCACACGCCCGTTATGCGTTGCGCTGGAGAAGACTTTCTCCTGCGCCATCGCCGTGCCGCCGATGTGGAAGGTACGCATGGTGAGCTGCGTTCCAGGTTCCCCGATCGACTGCGCTGCAATCACGCCAACCGCCTCGCCGAGGTTCACCATCTTGCCCCTGGCCAGGTCGCGGCCGTAGCACCGTACGCACACTCCACGCTTCGCCCGGCACGTAAGTACCGATCGAATCATCACTTTTTCGATGCCCGCGTTGCTCAGGATCTCGACGTTCGCCTCGTCGATCTCGTGATTCGCGGCGACCAGGACCTCCCCGGTTACAGGGTCGCGAACGTCCTCGAGCGTGACGCGGCCCAGAACGCGATCGCCGAGGTTCTCGATTATCTCGCCCGCCTCGACCAGCTGCGAGATGTCCATCCCCTTGATCGTTTCGCAGTCATCCTCGGTGATGATCATATCCTGCGCAACGTCGACCAGGCGCCTCGTGAGATAGCCGGAGTTCGCCGTCTTGAGCGCGGTGTCCGCGAGGCCCTTCCGCGCGCCGTGGGTCGAGATGAAGTACTGGAGAACGCTGAGCCCCTCTTTGAAGTTGGCGGTGATCGGCGTTTCGATGATCTCGCCCGAGGGCTTGGCCATCAGTCCACGCATGCCCGCCAGCTGGCGAATCTGCTGGGTGGAGCCTCGCGCGCCGGAATCCGCCATCATGAAGATGGAGTTGAAGCTGCGCTCGAAACGCTTCTCACCGGTCTCGGGGTGGTCGAAGGTCTCCGTGCGGAGTTCCTTGCTCATCTCTTCGGCCACCTGCTCTGTCACGCTGGCCCAGATGTCGATCACCTTGTTGTATCGTTCACCGTCGGTGATCAGGCCGTCCCGGTACTGCTTCTCGATCTCCACGACTTCCTGCTTCGCCTCTTCAAGGAGGCGCTCCTTGTTCGACGGGATGATCATGTCGTCGAGGCAAATCGAGATGCCCGCGGCTGTCGCGTACTTGTAACCGAGCGTCCGGAGTTGGTCCGCCAGGATGACGGTCTGCTTGTTTCCGCAAGCGCGGTAGCAGTAGTCAACCAGGTTGGCGAGTTCCTTCTTGTCCATCACCTTGTTGATGGTCTTGAAGGGCACCTCCTCGGGCACTACCTCGCGCATGATGAGGCGGCCGATGGTTGTCTCGATCAGCTCTCCCTCGAGCCGGACCTTCACCCTGGCCTGAAGAGCGACCACGCCTCCGTCAAAGGCCGAGATGGCCTCGTTGGCGTCACTGAAGATGAGGTCGCTCCCCATGGCGAAGGGGCGCTCGCGCGTGAGGTAGTAGATTCCCAGAACGATGTCCTGAGAGGGGGAGATGATCGGCTTTCCGTGCGCCGGCGAGAGAATGTTGTTTGTGCTCATCATCAGCACCCGGGCCTCAACCTGCGCCTCGATGCTGAGCGGGACGTGCACCGCCATCTGATCGCCGTCGAAATCCGCGTTGAAGGCCGTGCAAACGAGCGGGTGAAGCTGGATTGCCTTCCCCTCGATGAGGACGGGTTCGAAGGCCTGGATGCCAAGCCGGTGAAGGGTCGGCGCCCTGTTCAGCAGGACGGGGTGCTCCTTGATGACTTCATCGAGAATGTCCCAGACCTCGCTCTTCTCCTTCTCCACCATCTTCTTCGCCGACTTGATGGTGGTGACGAACCCTCGCTGCTCGAGCTTGTTGTAGATGAACGGCTTGAACAGCTCGAGGGCCATCTTCTTCGGAAGGCCGCACTGGTGGAGCTTCAGCTCAGGACCGATGACGATGACCGACCGGCCGCTGTAATCCACGCGCTTGCCCAGCAGGTTCTGCCTGAACCGGCCCTGCTTGCCTTTGAGCATGTCGGAAAGGCTCTTGAGAGGGCGCTTGTTGGGCCCCGTGATCGTCTTGCCGCGCCGCCCGTTGTCGAACAGCGCGTCGACCGCCTCCTGGAGCATCCGCTTCTCGTTCCGGATGATTACCTCCGGCGCGTTCAGTTCCTGGAGGCGCTTCAGCCGGTTGTTCCGGTTGATGACCCGGCGGTAGAGATCGTTCAGGTCGCTGGTCGCGAAGCGGCCGCCGTCTAGGGGGACGAGCGGGCGGAGATCGGGCGGGATGACCGGGATGACCTCGAGAATCATCCACTCGGGCCGCGATCCGGATTCACGGAACGCATCGACAACCTTCAACCGCTTGGCGAGCTTCTTCCGCTTGGCTTCGCTGGTCGCTTCCTTCATGTCCGCGCGGAGTTCTTCCGAGAGCTTCTCGACCTCGATGGTCTTCAGTAGCTTCCTGACCGCCTCGGCCCCCATGCCGACGTCAAAGCTGTCGCCGTACTGCTCGCGCGACTTGAGCAGCTTGTCCTCGGTAAGCAGCTCTCCCTTCTGCAGGGGGGTCTTCTTGGGATCGATGACGATATGCGATTCGAAGTAGAGCACCTTCTCGAGGTCCTTCAGGGTGATCTCGAGGATGTTGCCGATGCGGCTCGGAAGCGACTTGAGAAACCAGATGTGCGCAACGGGTGTGGCCAGGTTGATGTGCCCGAGCCTCTCACGCCGCACCTTGCTCTGAATGACCTCAACGCCGCACTTCTCGCAGATGACGCCGCGGTGCTTCATGCGCTTGTACTTGCCGCAGTTGCACTCGTAGTCCTTGACGGGGCCGAAGATCTTGGCGCAGAACAGGCCGTCCCGCTCCGGCTTGAAGGTACGGTAGTTGATCGTCTCCGGCTTCTTCACCTCGCCATGTGACCACTCGCGGATCTTCTCCGGCGACGCGATCGAAATGCGCAGGGCGTTGAAGCTAAGCGGATTCTTCGGCGTCTCGAAGAGATTGTAGAGATCTCTCAAGGCCTTCTCCTTTTCTAGGACTTCGTGTCCTCAATCAGCTCGACGTTCAGCCCCAATGACTGCAACTCCTTCACGAGAACATTGAAGGACTCAGGCAGTCCGGGTTCCAGAACATTTTCTCCCTTGACGATCGCCTCGTACATGCGCGTCCGCCCGGGAACGTCGTCCGACTTCACCGTCAGGAATTCCTGGAGGGCAAAGGCGGCTCCGTAAGCCTCCATGGCCCACACTTCCATCTCCCCGAGCCGCTGCCCGCCGAACTGCGCCTTTCCGCCCAGCGGCTGCTGGGTGACCAGCGAGTAGGGGCCGATGGAGCGGGCGTGGATCTTGTCGTCGACCAGGTGGTGGAGCTTCATCATGTACATGATGCCCACGGTCACATCCTGGTCAAAGGGCACGCCGCTGCGGCCATCGAAGAGAATCGCTTGCCCCGAGAGGGGCTTCTCTCCAAGCGCCAGCATCTCCTTGATCTCCCCCTCCGTGGCGCCGTCGAAAACCGGCGACGCCAGGTGAACGCCCCCCTCGAGGCGCCGCGCCATATCCATCACCTGCTCGTCGGTGAGGCTGTCGATGGCGTCGGCTATCTTCTTGGAGACGTAGATCTCCTTCAGCCGGCGTCGTACCGCATCGGGGCTCCAGTTCGCGGCCAGATGGGCCTCGATCTGATCGCCCAGGCCCCGCGCCGCCCAACCCAGGTGGGTTTCGAGGATCTGACCGACGTTCATGCGGGAAGGAACGCCGAGAGGATTCAGGACAATCTCGACGGGCGTGCCGTCCTGCATGTAGGGCATGTCCTCCTCGGGAAGTATCCGTGAGAGCACGCCCTTGTTGCCGTGACGCCCGGCCATCTTGTCGCCCACCTGGAGCTTGCGCTTGATGGCCACGTAGACCTTGACCATCTTTATGACGCCTGGAGGGAGTTCGTCGCCCTTCTTGAGACGGTTGATCTTCTCGTCGAACACCATCTTGACCAGATCTGTCTGCTCGGCCGTGTAGTCAAGAATCTCCTTGATCTTCGCCTCAACCCGCTCGCCCGCCTCGCTCTGGATGTCCTTCCAGCGCTTCTGGGGAATGGCTGCAAGTGTCTCGGCCGTGATCGTGTCACCCTTCGTCAGAAGGTCGATGCCCTTCCGCTCATCCTTCAAGGTGGCTGCGGCTTTCTTGTTCATGAGGAGTTCGCGGATCTTCTTGAAGCCGGAGGAGCGGATGATCTTGATCTCATCCTCCTGATCCTTGAGAACGTTCTCGATCTCCTTGTCCTCGATGTCCTTGGACCGCTCGTCCTTCTCGACACCCTTCCTGGAAAAGACGCGCGCGTTGATGACCGTGCCCACCACACCCGGGGGCACGCGCAGCGAGGTGTCGCGCACATCTCCGGCCTTTTCGCCGAAAATGGCTCTCAGGAGCCGCTCCTCCGGCGAGAGCTGGGTCTCTCCCTTGGGCGTGATCTTCCCGACCAGGATGTCGTTCGGGCCCACTTCGGCGCCGATGCGAACAATACCGCTCTCGTCGAGATCCCCGAGCGCATCCTCACCCACGTTGGGAATGTCGCGGGTGATCTCCTCCTTGCCCAGCTTCGTGTCCCGGGCGACGATCTCGAACTCCTCGATGTGAATCGAGGTGAAGGCGTCATCCCGGACCACGCCCTCGCTGATGAGGATGGAGTCCTCGAAGTTGTATCCACCCCAGGGCATGAAGGCGACGATGATGTTCTGCCCGAGCGCCAGCTCGCCGAAATCGGTCGCCGGCCCATCGGCGAGGACCTGGCCGAGGTACACGCGCTGGCCGATACGCACGATGGGGCGCTGGTTGATGCAGGTGTTCTGATTGGAGCGCTGGTACTTGATCATGTTGTAGATGTCGACGCCCGCGGCCATGTCGTCGCCCGGCTCCGGGTCGGGCTTGATCACGATCCGCGCGGCATCCACGGTCTCGACGATGCCCGGGCGCTTGGCGACGACGCACACGCCCGAATCCCGCGCCACCACGCCTTCCATGCCGGTCCCGACGAGCGGAGACGTGCTCTTCAGCAGCGGAACCGCCTGCCGCTGCATGTTCGAGCCCATGAGCGCCCGGTTGGCGTCGTCATGCTCGAGGAAAGGGATCAGCGAGGCGGCGATGGAGACCAGCTGGTTCGGGCTCACGTCCATGAGATCGATGTTCTCCGGCGGAAGCATGATCACTTCTCCGGATTTCCTGGCGTTCACCAGTTCTCCGACGAAGCGGCCGGACTTGTCGATCTCGGCGTTTGCCTGGGTAATCGCCTTGTCCTCTTCCTCGAGGGCCGAGTAGTAGACCACCTCGTCGGTCACCCGGCTGTTCTTCACGATCCGGTACGGGGTCTCGATGAAGCCGTACTCGTTCACGCAGGCGAAGGTGGAAAGCGACGCGATGAGCCCGATGTTCGGCCCTTCCGGCGTCTCGATGGGACAGATTCGCCCATAGTGCGTCGCGTGGACGTCCCGAACCTCAAACCCCGCTCGCTCACGCGTCAGTCCGCCAGGACCAAGGGCCGAGAGGCGGCGCTTGTGCGTGATCGCCGAAAGCGGGTTCGTCTGATCCATGAACTGTGAGAGCTGGCTCGAACCGAAGAATTCCTTCACGACCGCCGAGACCGGCTTGGAATTGATCAGGTCGTGGGGCATGAGCGTCTCGACCTCTTGCAGAGTCATGCGCTCCTTTATGGCGCGCTCCATCCGCATGAGTCCGATCCGATACTGATTCTCCAGCAGCTCTCCGACAACGCGCACGCGCCGGTTTCCCAGATGGTCGATGTCGTCGATCATTCCGATGCCGTTGCGGAGGTTCACGAGGTAGCGGACCACCTCGAGAATGTCCTGCGGCCGAAGCGTCGGCATCTCGACGGACGCTTCGAATCCCAGCTTGTGATTGAGCTTCAGCCGTCCGACCCTGGAAAGGTCGTACTTCTCCGAGTTGAAGAAAAGATTGTCGAAGAAGTTGTTGAGCGTGTCCCGGGTGGGCGGATCGCCGGGGCGAATGCGCCGGTAGATGTCCAGGCGCGCGCTGTAGAAGTCCCTGACGTCGCTCACCCGTAGCTCGACCCCGAAGGGCGTCTTGTAGAAAAGGTGGTAGGTATTCGCGAGGTCGAGGATCTTTTTGCGATCCTTGGGGGGATGGACCACACCGGACGCGGAAGCCTTGCAAAAGGCGGTCATCGCCTTCTCGACTTCCGGCGCCAGGTAGGTGCTCGGATCGCTCGAGGGTCCGGCGTCGCGGTACTGCTGCCAGCAGGAGACAACTTTGCCGAACCTCTCGGCGATCTTTACGTCCGACTCGCCGTTGTGCACATCTGTTCGGAGATCGGCCAGCTCCACGGCGATCTTCTCGGGGAAGGTCACCTCCCGCATGATGTTCTCGGGAATGAGGGGCAGCTTCTCCTGGAGCAGCGTCTCGCGAATCGCCGTTCCCGTGACGTTGGGATCGACGTAGAGCATCTCGAAGGAGGTGGCGCCGGTCTTGCGCACCGCTTCCAGCTTCTCCTCGGTGAACTGCTCGTTGACGCTGACGATGAGGGTTCCCGTCTCCGAATCGACGATATCCCTCGGCCAGACCGCATCGATCAAATCTTCAGGGCCTACCTGAATCTCTGTGACCTTGGCCTCCTGGAGCTTCTTGAGTGAGGCCTTGTTGAACTTCTTCCCCTTCTTGATTATCAGTTCGCCCTTGGGGGTCTTGACGTCGCGGGAGGCCTTCTGCCCCAGCAGCAAATCGCCTTCGACGCTCTTGAAGGTCTTTCGCCCGTCGAGGTGGATGCGCTCGCTTCGGTAGAAGTCGCCGAGAATCTCGCGCGTCCCGTAGCCGAGGGCCTTCAGGAGGGCCGTCGCGGGCATCTTTCGGCGCCTATCGATCCGGACCTGGATCACCTCTTTGTGATCAATCTCCAGATCGATCCAGGAGCCGCGGTACGGGATGATGCGCGCGGTGTAGATGAACTTGCCGCTCGAATGCGAGCGCCCGCCGTCATGGTCGAAGAAGATGCCGGGCGAGCGGTGCAGCTGGGTCACGATGACCCGCTCGGTGCCGTTGATGACGAAGGTCCCGTTGTCGGTCATGAGCGGGATCTCGCCGAAGTAAACCTCCTGCTCCTTCACGTCTCGAATGTTGGAGACGCCCGTCTCCTCGTTCTTCTCCCACACCACGAGGCGCACGATCACCTTGATGGGGGCCGCGAAGGTCATCCCGCGCTGCTGGCACTCGACGACGGAGTACTTGGGCTCCTCCAGCATGTAGCTGACGTACTGGAGCTCCGCGGTCTCGTTGTAGTCCTTGATGGGGAAAATCGACTTGAAAACCGCATGCAGGCCGCTGTCGTCCCGCTTTTCGGGCGCAACGCCTTCCTGCACGAACTTGTCGAATGACCGCTTCTGGATTTCGATGAGGTTGGGGATGTCGATGATTTTCGGGATCTTGGCGAAATCTCGCCGGAACCGGTACGCGTCCTGAATCGACTGGCTCATCGTGTGGTTTACCTCTCGGATGGATTGTCTTCCGGGATATCGTCTCGCCCCGGGTCGGCGCCCCGCACTTAGGAGGGCGCCGCTACGTCACGCGCACGCCGCCGTTCAAGGCGCGTCGCGCGTTGATGCCGGCGGGGGACTGTTTCCTCCCCGCCACGATCGCGTGGTGACCACCCCCTCTCGGTCGGGCTGCCGCCCTCGACCCGCCCGCCGTGACTCCTGGGGCGGCCGGGCCGCGGGACGCCCTACTTCACCTCGACGGTGCCGCCCGCTGCCTCCACCTGCTTCTTGATCGCGGCGGCCTCGTCCTTGCTGACGCCGGTCTTGATCGCCTTGGGCGCGCCCTCGACCAAATCCTTGGCCTCCTTGAGGCCGAGGCCCGTGATCGCGCGCACTTCCTTGATGACCTGGATCTTCTTTTCTCCCGCGCCCGTGAGGATGGCGTCGAACTCGGTCTTCTCCTCCTCGGCGGCAGCGGCGCCACCGGCGGCGCCACCCGCCGCGGCAACGGCAACCGGCGCGGCGGCGGAAACGCCCCACTTCTCCTCGAGCATTTTGACAAGCTCGGAGGCCTCGAGGAGCGTCAGTGTATCCAGCGAATCGGCAATCTTGCTAAGGTCGGCCATCGGTCTGTCTCCTCCACCCTCCCCGCAACAAGCGGGGAGGCGGTTGCTGTCCGGCTCGAGCCGGAATGAATTCCAGGTTCCTGAACTTCCGGCTCAGGCTGACGCCGGCGCTTCTGCCTCCGCTGCGGCTCCGTCCCCCGTTGCCGCCAGCTGCTCCTTGCGAAGCGCGACGGCCCGGGCGATCTGGTTACCAGGCGCAGCGATGACCCTGAGGAGGCTCCCGGCTGGCGCCTGAAGCGTCCCGAGGATTATCGCCCGCAGTTCCGGAAGGCTTGGCAAGGAGGCGAGCTTCTTGATCTCGGCGACATCAAGGACGCGGCCGTCGAGCAGGCCCGCCTTGATCTCGAATACCGGAACCTCCTTGCTGAACGTCGTGAGCACTTTCGCGGGGGCCACTACGTCGGACTGGCTCACGCTGAGCGCCATGGGCCCGCTGAAGTGATCCGCGAGGGCATCGGCCGGCGTGCCTGAGGCGGCCCGCCGGAGCAGCGTGTTCTTGACGACTTCAAGCTCGCTGCTGACCTCGCGAAGCTTCTGCCGGAGCACGTTGATCTCCGACACCTTGAGCCCGCGGTAGTCGACGAGGAAAACGGCCTGCGCCGACATCAGCTTGTCGTGAATCTTTCCGACCAGTGCTTCCTTCGCTTCGCGCTTTAGCACTTTCTCCTCCCGTGAATTCCCGCCACGATCCCCCAGTGCTTGGCCCAGGCAGCTTCGCCAAAGGCGTTCGAGAGGGAAAAGGCGGGGCGGGGAGCCATGCTCTCGCGCCCTGCGCGTGCTCCGTCTCGGTAGGCCGTCCCGGGGCCGCCAGCGGCCTTGCCTCATCCCGGGACTGATTACGGGGCGTCGCTCTCCGGGGCGGTCCACACGCTCTCGCGCAGGGCCGTCC
>JAUYMQ010000404.1 GCA_030698575.1 Deltaproteobacteria bacterium | reverse complement strand
GTGGCAGCACGTCGCCGAGACGTCACAGCGCGCGGCGAAACGGCAGGCCGTCGAGGACGCGCTGCGGCGCATTGGCGGCATCGAGGACATCACCGTCCCGCCGCTGCTGGTGGCGGGTCCCTGCCTGGGCTACCGGCGCCGGGCGCGGCTGCAGCTTCGCCAGGCGGACGGCGAGGTCATCCTCGGCTTCCATGCGCCCGGGTCGCAGGCGGTCGTCGACATTCCCGACTGCATCCAGATGTCCAACGGGCTCCGCCGCGCGCACGCAGCGCTGAGCGCCGCGCTGGCCGACGCCGGGGCGCCTCCGGGTGTCGCCGAGATCGAGCTGGCCGTGGGGAGCGAGGACGGCCCCGGTGTGGCGGCGTTCCGCATGAGCCGTCGCGCGCCCCGCGGCACCCGCGCGCAGCTCGAAAAGGTGGCAGCGGCCGCCGTCCGATCCGATGGCCTCCAGGGTGTGGCCGTGCTTGGCTCCTTTGATCGGCTGATCGGCCAGTGGGGAGACGTCACCATCTCCCACCAGGTTTCTGCCGGGACGCTTCCCGGCGCGCCCTACACGCTGCGCCAGCGCGCCTGGTCCTTCGCCCAGGCCGGGTGGGAAGCGAACCAGCTCCTCGTGCGAACGGTCATCGAGGCGCTCGGCGCGCCGCCGCCGCGCCGGCTGCTGGAGCTCTACGCGGGATCGGGCAACTTCACGGTGCCGCTCTCGGCCCTCTGCGGCGAGCTCACCGCCGTCGAGGGAGATCCCCAGGCTACACACGATCTCCGCGAGAATCTGGCGCGCGCCGGCTCCGGTGCGCATGTGCTCGCCCTGCCCGTCGAGCGCGCCTTCCGCCGTGTGGCTCCCGTCGATGCCGTGCTCCTCGATCCACCGCGAGGCGGCGCGGCGGAGGCGCTCCCGGGCCTCACGGCGATGAACCCCGAGCGCATCGTCTATGTGGCCTGTGATCCGGCCACTCTCGCGCGGGATCTCCGCAAGCTCACCGGCGAGGGGTACCGGGTGGCGGAAGTGAAGGCGCTGGATCTGTTTCCGCAGACATACCACGTGGAAGTGGTCGCGACCTGCATCCGGGCGGAGGCGTGATGGGAGACGACCGCGGCGCGACTTCCCGGGAGGGCGCCTGGCCGCTCGATGCGCTGGCGAAGGAGATCCGGCGGCGCAGGTCGGAAGGCGCGCGCATCGTTCTCACGAACGGCTGCTTCGATCTGCTGCACGTGGGGCACGTCCGCACGCTCCAGGCCGCCCGGGCGCTCGGCGACGTGCTGGTGCTCGCGCTCAACAGCGACGCCTCGGTTCGCAAGTTGAAGGGCCCGGATCGGCCAGTCATTCCCGAGGACGAGCGAGCTGAACTGCTCTCGGCGCTCACCTGCGTTGATTACGTGGTGGTCTTTGACGAGCCCGATCCGCGAAAGGTCGTCCTCGCACTCGAGCCGGAAGTGCTGGTGAAGGGCGGCGACTGGACACCCGAGACCGTGATCGGGCGGGAGGAGGTCGAGGCGCGGGGCGGGCGCGTGGTGGTGCTGCCCGACATTCCCGGGGCACGGACGAGCAGTCTTATCGAGAAGGTGCGAGCGGGGAAGTGTGTATAGCCGCTACGCCCTCTGCCAGCCGCGGGTGATCAGCCGTCCGAGGGCGGCCATCGTGATGCGCCCGAGCCGCTGCGAGAGGCCCCCGCCTTCCGCCAACGCTTCGCCCACCACCTTCCGGACGGACGCGCTCTCGAAGAGGAGGGAGATCCAGAAGGGGAAGTGCCGCGCGCTGTAAAGGGTGTCGGCCGAGCGCGCCGTGAGGCGCAGCTCGCGCCCGAGGGGCGAGCGAAGCAATTTTCGGTGGTATTCGCGGAAACGGTAGTCGTTCCGCCGGCCCGCGCGCAGGAGCGTCTCGGCGGCCAGCTCAGCGTAAACGAAGCTCTGGGCAATCCCTTCTCCCATGAGCGGGTCTATGCCGGCCGCGTCCCCCACAAGCAGGGCGCGCGGCATGGAGATCGGAAGCCTCGGGTCGAAGGCCCGCTCCGGGAACCCTTTCCAGATCACCGAGTCCGGGGGCACGCCGCGCTCGGCCAGCGCCCGGGCGAACTCCCCCTTCCAGTCACGCCGCCGCACGCCGTCCGGGGCGCGATCGAAGATTCCACGGCTCATCGCGCGCCGGCCGTCGATCACGCAGGGGAAATCCCAGACGTACCCCTGCACCCCCCGCGCCACGCAGGAGAAGTCGAAGGCGAACAACCCCTCGCTTTCTGCCGGCTCCGTCTGATCGAAAGTCTCGGCCACGATCAGGCGGACGTGCCGGCGGCCCTGCGGAAATCGCAACGCCCGCCGCACTCCGCCCGCCACGCCGTCGGCACCGACCACGCACCGCGCGCGCACGCTTCCGCCCGGGATCGCCACCTCGACACCGCTGGCGTCCCGCCGCAGATCGAGCAGCGGCGTTTCCTCGCGGACCTCGACCCCCCGATCGCGCACCGCGCGGACGAGCGAAGCGTCGAAAACGTCGCGCCGCACCACCACCGCCCCGCTTTCCGGCGCCGGGATGTCGCTCCAGCGATCGCCGAAGCGCAGCCGCACCCCCTTGATCGGGACGGCGGGGACCTCGATGGGCGCGCCCCAGGCTGAAAGCTGCCGCACGCCGTCCGCCGTGATTCCGCCGGCGCAGATCTTCTCACGGGGGTGGCTGGACGCCTCAAGCACAAGAATCCGCCCGGCGAGCGCCGGCTCGCGGGCCGTGAGCGCCAGCGCCAGGCCCGCACCGGCCGGGCCGGAGCCGCTGATCACCACTTCGTAGGGTTTCTCGCCGGGCATGCCGCCTCATCCTGCCGGTGACGCCGGGGTTCGATCCGCGGCAATCATCATTTCGGCGCGCGCCAGATCCTCGGGCCGGTTGACGTTGAAGAGCGAACGGAGATCGGGATCAAACCGGCGCAGCTCATCCTCGCCAATTTCCGCTACATCGAGGGAGGAAAGCGCGTCGCTGAACTTCAGCACGCCACCCGACAGGGCCGCACCAATTGGATCGAGCGCGTGCTTCGAGTAGACCGCGTGGAGCGGGTGCAGCCCGTCGGGGCCCCGCGGCACGGCAGCCCCCCGCCCCTCCGCCCGGCCCGCCAAATGGGCGAGCATCGCCGGACTAAGGAAGGGCATGTCACACCCCACGACGAGCACCTGCGACCGCTCCGTCGCCGACAGGGCCGCGTGCGCGCCCGCGAGCGGGCCGCCGTGGGCATAGAGGTCGGGGATCACCGGCAGGCCGAGCCCCGCAAAGGGCGCCGCGTCGGTGCTCACGATGAAAACTTCGGGGAAGAGTTCACGCAGCACCTCGATGACGCGCATGATGAGCGGCCGCCCCCCAAGCTCGATGAAGGCCTTGGCCCGCCCCATCCGGCGACTCCTCCCGCCGGCCAGGATGGCGCCGGCGGTTTCCCCGCAGGCAGCCGTGCGCCGTGCCGAACTGCTCATGCGCGCGCTCCTCGAAGCGGAAGAAATCTGGACTCAATGAAGTCGGCCACGGCCTCGGGGGCGTTCAGATCGAGACGGGGCACGCCGGCCTCGACCGCGAAGTCGGTGGCGACGGCGATGAGCCCGTCCTCGGCGCCCAGGAGGAGCTCCCGCGCCAAACCCGCCCGGGCCACCTCGATCTTCGGCTCGGGCGCCCGCTTGAAACCCTCCACGATCAGAATGTCGGCATCCGCCGCAAAACGACTGCCGATCGCTGGAAGCGATGGCTCAGACGCGCAATCCGACACGCTGACAAGCCGGCCCGGCGCGACCAGCACAACCGTCTCCGCGCCCGCCTCCTTGTGCCGCCATGAATCTTTCCCCTCGGTGTCCAGCGTCGCGCCGTGGACGTCGTGCTTCACCGAGGCGACCCGGTAGCCCCTGGCGCCAAGCTCACGGATGACCTCGACGAGGAGCGTCGTCTTGCCGCTCCCGGAGCGCCCCACGAAACAGACGATCGGCGGCGACCTGTCCATGTCAGGCGCCGGGTCCGGACTGGGACCAGAAGGCCGGATCGATGATTTGCACCTCCACCTCCGCGCCCTCCGGAAGCTCCGCCCGATCCTCGGGGAAGATGATGAGCCCGTTCGCGCGCAGCATCGACAGAAGGACACCCGAACTCTGACTGCCGGTGGATGCCACCGACAGCGAGTCTCCATCGCGACTCACAACAGCGCGGACGAAGGTGCGGCGCCCCGGCTTCTGGCGAAGCGCCTCGCGGAGCCGGGCGCGCACCACGGGGCGGAAAAGATCGTGGTGCCCCATCATCTTCAGGAGCGCCGGCCGCACGAATTGCTCGAAAGAGACCATGCAGGAAACCGGGTTTCCGGGGAGGCCGAAGACGGGCTTCCCCCCGAGAATGCCGAAGGCCAGAGGGTGCCCGGGCTTCATGGCGACGCGCCAGAACTTCATCTCGCTGCCGAGCCGCCTCAGCACATCCTTGACGAAGTCGAAATCGCCCACCGATACACCGCCCGACGAGAGGATCACGTCGGCGTGCATCGCCTCGCGGAACCGCGCCTCGATGATCTCCGGGCGGTCCGGCGCGATGGGGAGCGTCAAAGGAACAGCCCCCGCCTCCCGCGCTTGCGCCGAGAGGCTGTAGGTGTTGGAGGCGATGATCTTTCCACCGCTTCGATCGCCGTCCACATCGACCAGCTCGTCGCCGGTGGAAAGAATCGCCACGCGCGGCCGCTGTGTCACCTCGATCGCCGCACGCCCGAGGCTCGCCAGCATGCCGAGCGCAGCGGCTGTGAGCGGCGTGCCCGCCTCGATCACCTTCTGGCCCGCGGTGACGTCCTCCCCCGCGCGGCGGATGTTCAGGCCCGGCTCCACGGGAACCAGAACCAGCACCTCGCCGCCGCTCTTCTCGGTGTCCTCGACCCGGACGACCGCGTCCGCCCCGGCGGGAAGCGCTGCTCCGGTCATGATGCGCGAGGCGGTGCCGGTCTTCACTGCCCGGGTGGGGAGCCTTCCGGCGGGAATGTCCTCGAGGACGGCCAGACGTACTGCGCTCTGGCGTGTGGCGGCCGCGACGTCGGCGGCCTTCACGGCGTAGCCATCCATGGCGGAGTTGTCCAGCGGGGGAACGTCCCAGGGAGCAGACACCGTTTCAGCGAGCACGCGGCCGAGCCCCTCCTGAAGGGGCACTTTCTCGCTTCCCATCGGGCTCACGGCACCGAGAATAATCTCGCGTGCCTCGTCGACACTGATCGACTGCTTCAAGTGGACTCTCCGTATAACTCGACGTGCGGCAGGGCCGCCGACCGTCGGATCATAGCACAGCCCCAAAGCGAACGGCCCGGCAGCGAGTGCCAGGCCGTATCATCCTCGAGTGCGAGTCCCGGGATCAGGCGGGCGCCCCTGCCCGCCGGTCCCTCAGGCTTCTCCGTCGGATCGTCCCCTGATCGTCTGGCTGGTGGAAGCGGGAATGACGAGCCGCTTGCCGATCGAAATGCGGGAGGTGCGGAGGTTGTTCCGCCGCATGAGGTCGCCAACCGTCGTGTCAAAGCGCGCGGAGATGGTGGAGAGCGTATCGCCGGACCGCACCACATAGACCGTGTCGTCGCCACTTCTGCTGGCCGAGCGCTTGCTCGATCCCGGAATGTCGAGCGCCGTGCCGACCATCAGCACATCGGAGGTGCGCATGTTATTCGCGCTGGCCACCGCCCTCGCGGTCGTGCCGTAACGCCTGGCGATGGTCGATAGCGTTTCGCCGCGCCGCACGCGATGGTCGCCGCCGCTCGCCACCTGGCGGCTCTCCGCGTGGCTGTTATTCCGGATTGACGCGAGCTGAGACTTGACTCGCTTCCCCGAGCCCCTTGGCACTTTGAGCATGTAATCCCTGCCCGGAGGCGTGATCGAGCGAAGCAGCTCAGGATTCAGAAGTCTCATCTCTTCGCGGGAAACACCGGCGACACTCGCGACGGAATTAAGCGAGACGCCGCCTCCCACGGGAACGAACTCGTACTGGACGGGCCGCTCGTACACGATATCGACGAAACCGTACTTCGCGGGATTCTTCGCAATGATGAGCGTCGCGAGGTACTGGGGAACGTAATTCTTCGTCTCGCTTCTCAGGTAGCTGGTCTTGCGGATCTCCCAGAAGTTCTCCGTGGAGTAACGGCGAACACCCCGGCCGATCTTCCCCTCGCCGGCGTTGTAGCTCGCCAGCGCCAGATCCCAGGATCCGAACATCTCGTAGAGATCCTTCAGGTAGCGCGCCGCCGCGCGGGTGGCCTTCTCCGGGTCCCGCCGCTCGTCCACGTAACGATCGATGCGCAGCTCATAGCGGCGCCCGGTTCCCGAGATGAACTGCCACAGCCCCACCGCGCTCGCGTGCGAGGCCGCGAAGGGGTTCAGCCCCGATTCAATCATCGAGAGATAGACAAGATCGGGCGGGAGCTGGTGCTCGGCGAAGGTCGCCTTCATCATCGGGAGATAGCGCGGTGAGCGGCTCAGCCAGCGCGAGAAATGCTTTCGCCCGCTCTTCGTGAAGTACTGGACGTAATCGTCGACCTGCTTGTTGACCTCGGCGGGAAACAGCTTCGAGGGATCCTCGAGCCGCGACGGGGCGGGAGCCACGCGCCGTCCGCCACGACGATGGAAGTATAAGCGGGCCTTTTCGCCGTCGCTGTCCCCGAAGGGCTTTACGTCCGGTCCACCGTCGCCCGACGCCACGGCGGCCCATCCGTCTTCCATGCCTTCCTGGGAGAGGTAGGCCGACGCATCGGAGGCGGCCTTGTCCCCGGAGAGCGACGCGCATCCCGTGCCGAGGAGCGCCACGCATACCAGCGCCATCGTGCCCGGCAGTGCCTTCAGGAGTTTCACCTGTCGGTATCTCCTCATCGCTAGAAACCCGCGAGAACCCCACGAAAAAACAAGGGGATCAAGGGGGTATCAGGCTCGGCCGCGGGGGCCCTTCCGGTGGGCGTGCCATCATGCTTTTCATCGACACCCAGGGTCAATCAGAAAAGTAGAAATCTGACCCAAAATTGCGTCGCGCCCCCGAATGTTTCCCTTTTAGCCCCGGCCTTTCTCCTCACCAGTCACGAGGCCCGGCAGGAAGCGCTTCCAGGCGGGCGAATGGCCGGCAGGGCGCCCCGGGACTGCCCGGCACCCTTTGAAAAAGGACTGGATTTGACTGGAAAGGGAGGGGGATTAAGGGGCCGGTTGTCTGTTTTTTCCGGCCCCTGCAAGGATTTTTGGCTAACTCCGGGGTGCCGCGGTCGCCCCCTTGCCTAGATTTTAGGCACCAACCATTGCGGCACTACCCGGCTTCCATTAGATTCGGGCCGCACTATATCACCTGAAATACTCCAGCGCAAAAGGAATTTTCGTGCAACTGGCCCCTCTCCGGATAGGCCCCGTCACGCTCGCGCGCCCCGTCGTGCTGGCCCCCATGGCGGGTGTGACGAACCTCCCCTTCCGCCTGCTTGCGAAGGAGCAGGGTGTAGGGCTGGTCTGTTCGGAAACCTTGAGCGCGCGTGGGATTGTCGAGGGCGGCGAGAAGACCCACAAGATGGCTTCGCGCACGCACGAGGAGGGGCCGATGGCGGCCCAGATTTTCGGCTGCGATCCTGAAATTCTCGCCGAGGCGGCCAGCCTCCTGGAAGCGAAGGGCATCGACATCCTCGACATCAACTTCGGCTGCCCCGTTTCGAAGTTCGTGCGTTCCTTCGCGGGGGCGGTTCTCATGCGCGAGCCGGACAAGATCCGCAGGATCGTCACCGCCGTGCGCAGCCGCATTCGAATCCCGCTGACCGTCAAGATGCGAAGCGGCTGGGACGCCGCAAGCATCAACGCGCCGGAGATCGCACACATCGCCGAGGACTGCGGCGCGGATGCCATCAGCATTCATCCCCGCACCCGCGCCCAGGCCTACACCGGGCGCGCCGACTGGCGGGTTACGGCGGAAGTGGTCAGGCGCGTCCGGATCCCGGTCATCGGCAACGGCGACATCACGAGCCCCGAGAAAGCCCTGCAGCTCCTGGAAGAGACGGGCTGCGCCGGCGTGATGATCGGGCGTGGCGCCCTCGGAAACCCGTGGATCTTCTCACAGGTGCGGGACTTCCTCGAAAAGGGAAGTTACGATCCCGCCGGGCCTCCCCCCGGGGAACGCCGCGCGCTGATGCTGCGCCACCTCGACGCGCTCATCGACTTCACCGGAAACGAGGTGGCGGCGGTCAGGGTCATGCGAAAGCATTTCGCCTGGTACACCAAGGGGCTGCCCGGCGGTGCTCTCTTCAGGGACGCCATCAACCAGATCGAGACCCGGGCGGAAGTCGTGGAAATCATCGAGAAGTTCTTCGACCGGCTTCACGTTGGGCGCGCGGCCTGGGGGCCCTCCTGAGGGACAGCATGGCCAGCAAACTGAATGACCACATTCTGGAGTGCGTGGAGGACGGGATCATCGTCCTCGACCGCGATCTGCGGGTACGGGTGTTCAATCACGCCGCAGAGCGGACCACCCGGCTCAGCCGGCAGGGCACCATCGGCCGCCCCATCGCCGATGTTTTCAGAACGAACCCGCATCTGGCCGATCAGATGTCCCGAACCCTCGATTCCGGGCAGTCGAGCCTCAGCCACGAAGCCCCGCTGCATCTGCGCGACGGCACCACGCGCTACGTAAGCCTGACCTGCTCGCCCGTCACCGACGCCGCCGGAGAGCGCCTCGGCGTGGCCGCGGTATTCAAGGACATGACAGTCATTCGCGAACTCGAGGAGCGCGCCCGCCACTCCGATGGCCTGGCCCTGCTCGGCACCATGGCCGCGGGTATCGCCCACGAGGTCAAGAATCCGCTTGGCGGCATCCGCGGCGCCGCACAGATCCTCCGCAACGCTCTCGAGGCCGGGAAAACCGAAGGCGGCACGCTCCTCGAGTGCGCCGATCTTGTCATTCAGCAAGTCGATCGCATCGACCGGTTAATCGAGGATCTCCTCGACCTCGGTTCGCCCAAGAAGCTGCGCATCGGCCGGGTCAACGTGAACAAGGTGCTAAACGATCTTGTGCAGCTGCTGCGCGCCGAAACCGAGGCCGAGGAGGTTCGGTTCGATCTGGGTTTCGATCCGAGCTTGCCGCCGGTGCGAGGCGATGAGGAGCGGCTCACGCAGGTGTTCCTCAATCTCATAAGAAACGCCCTCGACGCCGTGCGCGAGCATCCGGGGGCCGGAAGGGTCAGGCTTCAGTCCCGCTTTGATCTCAACACCCACCCGGGGCGGGCGGATCATTCGCCGCAGCCGATGATCGCCGTCGAGATCGAGGACGACGGGCCGGGGATCCGGGCCGCGGATCTCGACAAGTTGTTCACCCCCTACTTCACGACCAAGGCGAGAGGCAGCGGGCTGGGCCTCGCCGTTTCGCACAAGCTGGTCGAGGATCACGGCGGCGCTATCAAGATATCGAGCATCTACGGGAAGGGGACTCGGGTGAGCGTGCTTCTCCCGGCGGAGGAGTCGGAATGACAGGGCCCGATGTAAGGCAGGCGCGCGTGCTGGTCGCCGACGACGAGCAGCCCATTCGCTTTGTTCTGAAGAACGCCCTCGAGGCGGAGGGTTTCACCGTGGATCTCGCCGAGGACGGCGACGCCGCCCTGGTACGCCTGCAGTCCGGCGCTTATCCCGTCGCCTTCGTCGACATCAAGATGCCCGGGATGACGGGCCTCGACATCCTCAATCGCCTTGCCGAGCTTGGCTGCGACACCTCGGTAATCATCATCACGGCGCAGGCGACGATGCAGAACGCGATCGAGGCGATGAGCCGGGGCGCTTACGAGTACCTGACCAAGCCATTCAACCTCGACGACGTTGTGCAGAAGACCCGCAAGGCCCTGGAGGCGCGGGCCATGGCCAAGGCCGCCAGAATGGTTGATCGGCGCGGCGGAGAGCCGCTCCCGGAAGAGCGAACGATCATCGGCCAGAGCCCGGCCATGCAGGAAATCTGCAAGACGATCGGGCGGCTGAGCAAGACGGACGTGACGGTGCTCATCCAGGGGGAGAGCGGAACGGGCAAGGAGCTGGTCGCCCGCGCGCTTCACCGGGCGAGCCGCCGCCATGCCTTCCCCTTCGTCACCGTGAACGCTTCGGCAATCCCGGCCACTCTCATGGAGAGCGAGCTGTTCGGCTTCGAGCGAGGGGCCTTTACCGGCGCCCATCAGCGGCACGCGGGCAAGTTCGAGCAGGCCGAGGGAGGGACGCTCTTCCTCGACGAGATCGGCGAGATGACGGGCGATCTGCAAGCCAAGCTGCTTCGCGTGCTGCAGGAAGGCGAATACGATTCCCTCGGGTCGACGCGGCCAAGGAAGGCGAACGTGCGCATCGTCGCCGCCACGAATCTCCGGCTGGATCAGGCGGTCCAGGAGAAGCGGTTCCGCTCCGATCTGTTCTACCGGTTGAACGTGGTGTCCCTCGAGATTCTTCCGCTGCGTGACCGGCGGGAGGACATCCCGATCCTCGCCGACTACTTCGTCAGGCGGTTCCAGGGAGAGACGGGCCTGGGCGAAAAGTTTCTGTCAGAAGACGCGATGGCCGTACTGAAGCAGTGGTCCTGGCCCGGAAACGTGCGGGAGCTGGAGAACGTCCTCAAGCGGGCGATGGCGCTTTCGAGCCAGGACGTGCTTCTG
>JAUYMQ010000493.1 GCA_030698575.1 Deltaproteobacteria bacterium | reverse complement strand
CTCCTACAGCTTTCCGTTCTACGATCGCATTCTCCAGGGCTTTCTCGACGCGCTGAAGATCGACGCAACCGGCCTGGCCGTGCACGATCTCGGCGGGCCGATCGGGCTGTACTGGGCCTGCAAGCACCCCGAGCGCCTCCGGAAGCTCGCGCTGCTCAACACGCTGGTCTATCCGGAATTCTCCTGGGCCGTCATCGTGTTTGGCCTGGCCTGCCGCCTGCCGGGGGTGCGCAGCTGGATCGCGAGCCCGGCCGGGCTCCGCTTTGCGATCCGATTCGGGGTCACCCAGCCGGATCTGCTGACGGACGAAACGATCGCCGGCGTCCAGGCGCCTTTCGTGTCGGTGGACGCCCGCCGGGCGCTCGTCAAGGCGGGCACGGGCCTGCACCCCAAAGGCTTTGTGGAGATCGCCGCGGGCCTCCCTTCGCTCAAGGTGCCGGTACGGGTCATTTACGGCGAGCGGGATCGAATTCTGCCCGACGTCGGAAAGACGATGTGCCGCGTAGCCGGCGATCTGCCGCAGGCCGAGGTCACGGCGCTGCCAGATTGCGGGCATTTCCTGCAGGAGGAGCGCCCCGATGAGATCGGGCGGCTGCTGGCGGACTTCTTCGCGGGCCAGAGCGCGGGCCGTTAGAAAGGCGATCGGTGAACTGGAAGGGAGGCCAGAGGAAGTGGCGTAACCTGGCGAAGCTGGTTGATGCCATCGCCCTGGCGCAGACGGATTGGCGCGACGTGCTCGTCGGCGCCGACTTCGCGGAAGACCCGCTGGCCCACGAGTCCTGGTGGCCCCGCGCCGGGGGCGATTGAGCCCTGCCTTGTCCGTCTGGGCCGGAGGCCCGGAGAGGGGCGCCGGCCCTTGTTCGCGCTGCCCGAACTATGTAGCCTCTGGCTAACAGGGCGGCTGTCTCCAGATTGGAGGCAGCCTGGTTTCAGCAGCTCCGGCGGAGCTTGACGCGGGGCCAAACCCCCCGGGAGATCGCCTCGATCAGAGGTCCCGGGCAGAGGTAAACGGTTATGACTTTGACAGCTGGCGAGAAAATTCACGTCATCACCCGGCGGCTCTTCGAAAATGATCTTCGCCGCCATTTCATCGGTGAGGTCGAGGCCTGTACGGATATCCTCATACGGGCGCGGGGCTTTGCCTTCGTTTACGATGAGGGTAGCAACGATTTCACGCGCAGGGAGGAGACGCGAACGCGAATCTTCTCCCTCCTGGATGCGAACCTCATAGTCAACGTGCTGCCAAAGGACGTCGCCGTCGAGGATATCCGCTACCGGCTCGACGATCGGAACCGACGCCTGGTGACGGATGGCAAGGGCTTCGCAATGAATATCAGCGAGTTTGGTGCACAGAGATAGATCGAGTTCCGGTGGATGAACGAGTAGCCCATGTCGTTTTCAGGCCTGAACGCGGATGAAGCCCGCGCTTTCGCGGCCAGGTGGCTTCCCGCCTGGACCGGGAACGATCCCGGGCTTCTCGTTTCGTTCTACAGCGTCGATGCGTTCTACGCGGACCCTGCCATCCCCGGCGGGGTCCGGGGCCGGGAGGCCCTGCTCGGGTACTTCTCGAAGCTCCTCGCGCGAAACCCGTGCTGGGTCTGGACCCACCGGGGCTCGATCCCGATCGAGGACGGAATTTTAAACAAGTGGCATGCCTCGATCCCGGTGGCGGACCGAACGATCGATGTCGACGGCGTCTGCACCGTGCAGCTGCGAGACGGGCTGATCTATTGCACCGAGGTTTACTTCGACCGGAGCGAACTACTGGCGGCGTTGAAGCCGAGGTGATGAGAAGCGTCCTGAAGACAGTGCAACGGAAATGGGGCGACCGGGAAACTGTAACGGAGGATGAATGAACGTCAAGGTTCATGAGCTGATGACGAAATCCGTTGTGACGACGGAGCCCCACAGGAATATCGATCACGTGCGCAGGATGCTCGAGCGCAACAAGGTCGGCGCCGTTCCGGTTGTCGATCACGAGGGGGCGCCCGTGGGGATCGTTTCGCTGACCGATATAGTCCACGATCTAAATGGCAATTCGCACGTGAGCACGATCATGACGGGGAAGGTTTACACGGTTCCGAAGTATGACGACGTGAGCATCGCGGCGCGGATCATGCGGAACCACAAGATTCATCGCGTGATCGTCACGGACGAAAAAAAGGTCGTGGGTATCCTGAGCACCTTCGATCTCCTGAAACTCGTCGAGAGCCATCGCTTCGTCGCCAAGAAGGCGCCGACGGTCTCCGAGCGCAAGGGGTCGAAGCGCGGCTGAGGCCGCGTCCGGAGGGAGCCCTCGTTTCATGACCGCATCGACCGCACCTTTCCGCAATCCGAGCTCCGTCGAGGTGATCTTCAACCGCACCTGGGGCTTCCTGGTGGGCGCCGGCCGCCGGCGAGATCGTCCTCCGTCGGGGGTCGGTGCGTGAGCCGTTCCGGCTGCGCGAGCTGGCCGATCACGAAAAGCCCGCGGTGCTGAAGGCCTACCTCGAGAAGTTCAAGATGAGCGTCCGGCAGT
>JAUYMQ010000392.1 GCA_030698575.1 Deltaproteobacteria bacterium | reverse complement strand
AAGGAACGCTCTACGACTGCGACTTCAACCAGATGCTCGAACTGCCCATCCCCGACAGAGCAGGCCTCCCCCGGACAATCTTCCACGCCAAGCCCGCCGACTTCGAGCAACTCCACATCGTCACGGACGATCACTGCTACGGCTGCACCGCCGGCGCCGGCTCGGGTTGCAGCGGGGCGATCGCGCAATAACAGGGACAGTCCCTCTTAATAAGTGGGACAGTCCCCCTTTTTTTACGCTTTTCCCCTATTTTTCGAGCAATTCGAGGCTGAAGGGCCGTCCGAAAAAGAGGGACTGTCCCACTTATTTCGTGCATTCGTCGCAGGGGCAGAGGGCGCGAAGCCGATCATAGGTGTAGATCCCGGTGTCGTGCCCGTCGCTCCAGCGGATGCGGATTCCATAGAGGCCGGCCAGCTCGATCGCCTCGGCCGCCACCTCCCCGGGAATGGAAGCCTCGTCGAGCATATTCTCCCCGCTCCACTCGTTGACGCACCGGGCGCAGGCGCAGTGAAGCCTCAGCGTCCGCCCCGTGAAGACGCTCTCGTGTCCGTCGCTCCATTCAACCCGCAACCCGGGCAGCGCGGGCAGCCGCGCGATAGCCGTGGGACGGGGGGGTGCTTCACCCTTCATGCTTCCTCCATCGAACCCGCGCGATTCCCGACGAAATCCGGCAACTTGCGCGACGGCGAGCGGCCGGCCGGGAGACCGCCGCCGAAGAGATAATAGTGTTTGACAAATAATCGTCGATAGGTGGATAATTTGTCACATGAAGCCCAAGTCCCTGATCCTCGACCTGCTCTCCGCAAGCGACCCGAACCCGCTTCCCGCGGCGAGCTTCCTCGAGGCAGGGCGCGTCTTCAAGCTCAAGGAAAACACGCTCCGCGTGACGCTCGGCCGGCTTCTCTCGGGCGGCACCATCGACGCCCGCGGAACCGGCGCCGATCGGCGTTATCGACTCTCCCCCCGGAGCCGGATCCTGAACCGCCATATTCTGGCCGCCCAGTCCCTGCGCTCCAGGCCCTGGAAGGGCGACTGGCTCTCGATCGTCGCCTGGGCGCCCGGCAGGGATCGGACCGGCCGCGACCGGTTCCGCGTGGCGCTGGGCGTGCTGAAGCTCGCCAATCTCCAGCCCGGCGTCTGGGTCCGCCCCGACAACCTCGGCCTTTCCCTCGAGGAGGTGCTCGAGGAGTTCGGCTTCAGCAACGACGTCCTCTGGATGCGCGGCGCGCTTCACAACGGGCGCGACAACGGCGCGCTCGCGGAGGATCTGTTCGAACTGCGCCGGCGCGCCCGGGCGATCGACCGGGCCTGCCGCGATCTCGAGGCGAGCCTTCAGAGGCTCGGCGGCCTGAGCCCCGAGCGGGCGCTGGCCGAGACCTTCGCCGTCGGCGGGCGGGCGATCAAGGTCATGTTCGAGGATCCGCTCCTGCCCGGCGAACTTCTGCCGCGGGGCTGGCGCGGCGATGATCTCAGAAATCTCTTCGCAGAGTACGATCGCATTGGTCGCATGCACTGGCAGAGCGCGCTGGGCGCCCCGCTCGGGGATCGCCCGGCGCCGGCCATCGGTGCCCGAACCCACTCCCCCATGCCCATTCTGGCGGGAACCTAGGAGAAGCCATGACCCATTACGAGAAGATGAACGAGGCCGTCGGCCACAACTGGTACCGCGTCGATCCGAACCTCCGGTTCCTGATGGACCGCTTCATCGCGCCCGAGGACCGCGCGTGGGTCGAGGAGAAACTCGACGCCATGGGCGAGCTGATGGGGACCGTGGTGGCGGCCAACGCCGAGATCATCGACAAGAATCCTCCGCAGCTCGTCCGGTGGGACAAGCACGGCGAGGAGACCAACCGGGTCGTCCATCATCCGGCCGCGCTCGACACCAAGCGGCGGCTCTGGAAGGCGGGCTTTCTCGGCCTTCCCTGGAGCCAGGAGGCGCGCGATCGCGGGCGCCCCGTCCCCGAGAGCCTCATGATGGCCTACCTGTACCTTCTGAACCAGGCCGAGACCGGCATGGCCTGCTCGGTCGGCATGACGAACGGCGTGCTGCGGCTCGTTGAGCGCTACGGCGATGAGGCCACGAAGAAACATTTCGTCCCCAAGCTGAGCGCGATGGACTTCGATGAAGCCTACGACGGTTCGATGTTCATGACCGAGCGCACAGGCGGCTCCGACGTGGGCGCGATCGAATCGACCGCGCGCTTCGATGGCAAGGTCTGGCGTCTCGACGGCCTCAAGTGGTTCAGCTCGAACGTCGACGGCAAGGCCATCGCCACGCTGGCCCGCCCCGAAGGCGCGCCCAAGGGGATCAAGGGCCTCGCTCTCTTCGTCCTCCCGAAGTTCATGGAGGACGGGAGCCCGAACGGCGTCCACATCCGGCGCATCAAGGACAAGCTCGGCACGAGGGCCGTTCCCACGGGCGAGGTCGATTTCGTCGATGCGACGGGCTACCTGCTCGCCGGGCCCGATCAGAACGCGCTCGACGGGCGGGGCATCAACCGCATGATGGAGATGGTGACGGAGTCGCGCCTGGGAGTCGCCGCCATGGGAGCGGGCATCAGTCGGCGCTCGTTCCTCGACGCGGCCATCTATGCGACCCAGCGCGTGGCCTGGGGGAAGAAGCTCGAGGATCATCCGATGGTCCGCGAGGAGATCCTCAAGATCATGGTCGAGAGCGAGGCGTCGGCCGCGATGCTGTTCAAGTGCACTTCGCTCGTGAGTGAGGCGAGCGCTGCCGGAGGCAGGGAGAGCCGGCTGCTGCGGATGCTTGTCCCGCTGACGAAGATCCGCTGCACGCGGCGGGGAATCGAGAACGCGTCAGCCGCGATCGAGGTCTTCGGCGCGAACGGCTACATCGAGAACTGGCCCACTGCGCGCCAGTTCCGCGACGCGCAGTGCCACACCATCTGGGAAGGGCCCGAGAACATCCTGGCCCTCGATCTGCTCAGGGCGATGGCCAAGGAGCAGGCCCACGAAGGAGCGCTCGCGTTCATCGCCGAGGTGATCGGGCGCGCATCCGACAAGCTCCTCGCGGAGCCACGCCGGGCCGTCGAGAAGGGCCTCGCGGACGTGAAGGCGGCGCTGGGCTGGCTGGCCCAGGCCGACCAGGAGATCATTCAGCTGCGCGCCCGGCGCCTGGCGAATCTCTGCGCCGACGTGCTGCAGGGCGCGCTGCTCCTGGACGAAGCGGCGTGGGAGCTGGCGGAGCGCGGCCTGGCCCGCAAGGCGATCGTGGCGGCGCTCTTTGCGCGCGAGCGCCTGTCGCCGGACGCCATCCGGGAGATCAGGCGCGACGATCGCATCGTGCTCGATCTCTACCACGCGCTCACGCGCTACGAAGACATCAAGCCCGCGGAGGCCGCCAAGCACCTGGCCTAATCGCCGGCGGCCTTCCGGGCTTTGCGGACGCGGTCCATTTCCATCGAGACCTTGAGTCCGCGGTTGCGCAGCGAGAACCAGACGAGCCGCTTCTTGTCCATGACGAAGAAGCGCTT
>JAUYMQ010000391.1 GCA_030698575.1 Deltaproteobacteria bacterium | reverse complement strand
CCGCCGGTCGTCCGTGCCGATTCGCCGAGCGGGATGGGCGCGAGGCGATCGCAGGCGTCCTGGATCGCCTAGCCCCCCCGCTTCCGGATGGCTCCCGCCACCCCGGCGCCCAGCACCAGGTCGGTGTTGCCGGCGTTCACGATCGCGTCGGCTTCGGCCTCGGTGATGTCGCCCATGCTGAGTTCAATCAGGCGGGCCATGCCTGTCCCCCGCTGCGGATCGGTCGGCGCGTCATCTCGCCTGGGGACCGAAGAGGGCCTCGTCCACCAGCTCGCAGAGCACGTGTCCGGCGGTGATGTGCGATTCCTGGATGTGGGAGGTGGTGTCGGATGGCACGACGAGCGCGATGTCGGAGAGCTTGGCGAGCTTCCCGCCGCCGCGCCCCGAGAAGCCGATGACGTGAAGGGGGATCTCCTTCGCCGCCTCGACGCCGCGGATCACGTTTGGGGAGGAGCCGCTGGTGCTGATCGCGATGACCACGTCGCCCTCGCGCCCGAGGGCGGCCACCTGGCGCGCGAAGATCTCCTTGAAATCGAAGTCGTTGCCGATGCTGGTCAGGATGGAGGTATCGGTGGTGAGCGCGATGGCCGGAAGGCCGGGGCGGTCCATCTTGAAGCGGTTCACGAATTCGGCGGCGATGTGCTGCGCATCCGAGGCCGAGCCGCCGTTGCCGAACAGAAGCACCTTCTGGCCTGCACGGAAGGCCTCGACAAGCACCTCGACGGCCGAAATGATGGCATCAACGGATTGCTCCGCAAAGGCCAGCTTCACGCGGGCGCTCTCGCTAAAGCGCTGGAGGACGATATCCTTCACGCGCGCAGGATAGGTAGCCCCTCGGAGGGTGTCAAGACGACATGCGGCGTTGACGATGAGCCGCCTCGCACCTTAAATTGGGTTGACACGCATCCCGCCGCCGCACGGCCCGGAACGGAGGATCTGCTTGGGAAATCAATCGTCGGTCGCCGCCGCCACAAGCCCCCGTCGGCGTCGCCTGTGGCTTCTCCCGGCGGCCCTGCTGCTGGCCCTGGCGACCTACCACTTCTGGGATTTCTACCTGCGCCCCACCGGCACGGGACTCTCGGTGCGGATGGTCGATCCCGACGAGGCGCAGCGGGAGGTCGGCGCCGATGAAAAGGCCATGGTGCTCGACGTCCGGCTGCACGGCGACGGGTCGGCCCTCGCGCGCACCCGGCGCATTCCCCGCATGCAGCTCGAGAACCGGATCGATGAGCTGGAGGAGCACAAAGGCGATCCGATCTACGTGCTCGCGGCCACCGAGGAGGACGCGGCGGAGACGGCCGCTCTGCTCGCGCGGCTCAATTTCGAACGAGTCGCGTGCATTCGTGTCCCGCCGACCGCCCACGCGCGCGTCGGGGCCGTCGGCCCGACCGTCGATTGACGTGACTGCGTCCGGCGGCTAGTTTCAGCGGCGGAAGGCATTCTCAATTTTAACGAAGGAGACTTCGATGTCCGGATCTGAAAAGGTAGCCGCCGTCAGCGAACAGAGCTTCGAGGAGGATGTTCTCAAATCGGAGAAACCCACCCTCGTGGACTTCTGGGCGGAGTGGTGCGGCCCCTGCAAGATGGTGGCCCCGGTGGTCGAGGAGCTGGCGGGGGACTACGACGGTCGGGTCAGGTTCACCAAGATGAACGTCGACGAGAACATCAGCCTCCCGACCCGCTACGGCGTCCGGGGGATTCCCGCCATGCTGCTCTTCAAGGACGGCAAGGTGGTGGATCAGATCATCGGATATGTTCCGAAGGCGAAGCTCAAGGAGATGATCGACCGGCACGTCTAGTCGACGGCCGCGCCGAACATTTTCACCGGCCACTTCCGGCGCGCAGCCCGCCGGTAGAGCAGAGGATCAGGATTGACGACCTGCGGGTGCCCGACGACCTCGAGCAGCGGCAGGTCGGAGATGCTGTCGGTGTAGAAGTAGCTCCTGGCCAGATCGATTCGATGCTCCGCGACGAACTCCCTCAGCTTCAGGATCTTCCCCTCACCGAAGCAGATCGGGTCTACCACCCGGCCGGTAAAGAGCCCACGGCGCACTTCGAGCTGGGTGCAGATCACATGCGTGATGCCCAGATCGCGCGCCAGGGGCTCGGCCACATAGCGCGTTGCGCCGGTAACCAGCGCCACCATGAACTTATCCTCCAGGTGGCGATTGATAATCGTCCGCGCCTCCGGGTAGATGTAGTGGCGCACCACTTCGTCGTACCACTCCAGGCTAAACGCGATCATCTCTGACTCGCTCTGCCCCTTGAATTGCACCACAGTCCGCTTCGAGAAGCGCTCGATGTCGAGCAGATTCAACTTGTACTGCATGTACGAGGCGAGCCCCTTCACGATGTCCATCCGGGTCGCGCGACCCTGTTCGTAAAGGTACTTGAGAAAAAGCGTGCCGGAATTCTGGCTGATGATGGTCTTGTCGACGTCGAAGAACGCAGCCGGGACGCTGCGCTGCCTGGGCGCGGGGGCGCCGCGGGGCGGCGGCTTGGGCCTGTCGCGCCCTGCCGGGCGCTTCTTGCTCGCGCGTTGCGTGGCCATAAGAGCGGAACCGTGGGAGTTCAGAAGGTGAAGCGGCGCATGCGGATGTTCATCAAGAGGCCGATCCCGAAGAACGTGACGACCAGGGAGGATCCCCCGTAACTCATGAGCGGCAGCGGAACGCCCACTACGGGCATGAACCCGATCACCATCCCGATGTTCACCAGCATGGGCCAGAATAGCATGCCCACCACGCCCGCGCCTACCAGCGCGCCGAAGGCATCCTTGGAGATTCGCGCGATGTTGAGCGCGTAAAGGATAAGGACCATGTAGAGCGCAAGCATCAGTCCCGCTCCAATGAACCCCCACTCCTCGGCCAGGACACTGAAGATGAAGTCGGTCTGCTGCTCGGGAAGAAAATCGAGCTGTGTCTGGGTTCCCTTCAGGAAACCTTTCCCCCAGAGCCCGCCGGACCCCACGGCTATCTTTGACTGGATGGCCTGGTATCCCGAGTTCAGCGGATCCATTTCCGGATTGAGGAAGGATTTGACGCGCATTCGCTGGTAGTCGTGCAGGAAGTAGGTCCAGGCCACGACGAGGCCGGCTACCGACACCCCCACGATCGCGAGAAGCGACCGCCCCCGGATTGGCAGCATCAGCAGGACCGTTCCGCCCGTCGCAGCGATCATCAGCGCCGTTCCCAGATCGGGCTGCTTGAGAACCAGCAGGAAGGGGATCGCGAGGATCACGGTCGGCCAGAAGAGGTCGCGCAAATAGTACGGCCCCGGCACCCGGTTGCGATGGAAGTACCGCGCCAGGACGAGGACCACCGCGATTTTCACCAGCTCCGAGGGCTGGATCATGATCGGGCCGACCGACAGCCACCGCTGGCTCCCCTTCGCGATCGTCCCGATGAGCAATACGGCCCCCAGCAGGGCGACTGTCCCCCAGTAGATCGGGTAGGCCGCCCGCTCGAAGATCCGGTAGTCCGGGATGAGCGCGGCGAGGAACGCAATGACGGCCAGCCCCATCCAGACGAGCTGTTTCAGGTAGGCGTTGCTTTCGCCCCCCCGGTGGCCAAGGTAGGTTGCGCTATAGAGGTTAAGGATCCCGAGCGCGGCGATTGCGAGCGCGAGCAGCAGGAGCGTCGTGTCGAAATTCTGGAGAAGGCGGCGGTCAATCATGGCCGGCGCCTTCCTGCGCGGAAGCCGTTTTCTCTTCCTCGACGACGCCGAAGTAGGCCGCAAGAACCTTTTGCGCGATGGGCGCCGCCGCAGACCCGCCGTGGCCGCTGTGCTCCGCGACCACGGCAACCACGATTTGCGGATCCTCCGCGGGCGCGTAGGCCGCGAAAAGCGCGTTGTCGCGATACTTGTACGGAATCGCCGAAAGCGAACCGGTGTAGTGCGCCGCCACCTGGGCCGTCCCGGTCTTGCCCGCCACCACGATGCCGGGGACCCGTGCACGGGAGCCCGTACCGCCCGGTTCGTTCACGACCCCTTCCAGCCCCTTCCGGAGCAGCGCCAGGTTCTCGTCGCTCAACGCCACCCGCCGTTTGAGGACCGGCTCGGTCTTCTCGATGAGCAGCCCGCCCGGATCAACCACCTTGCGGAGAAGCCGCGGCACGAAAACCTTCCCGCCGTTCGCGATGGCCGCGTATCCCGTCGCAAGCTGGAGCGGTGTGACGAGATCGTAGCCCTGGCCGATGGCGATCGAAGGGGTTTCCCCCAGCATCCACTTGTATCCGAAGCGCTTCATCTTCCACTCGGCCGTCGGAATGAGCCCCCCCTTCTCGCCGGTGAGCGGAATCCCCAGGATGCCGCCGAGCCCGAAGGAGCGGGAGAAGAAGGCAATCTGGTTGACGCCGACCTTCACGCCGACCTTGTAGAAGTAGGTGTCGCAGGACTGGACGATGGCCTTGTGCAAGTTCACCGAGCCGTGCCCGCCGCGCTTCCAGCAGCGGTAGGTATGGCCGCCCAGCGTGTAGGATCCGGGGCAGCCGAGAATCGTATTCGGCTGGATCTTCCCGCTCTCGAGTCCGGCCGCCGCGGTGAATGGCTTGTAGGTCGATCCGGGCGCGTAGGTCCCCTGGAGGACGCGATTGTTGAGCGGATGGTGCGGATCGGTTGTCAGATCGGCCCAGATCTTCGACGACACGCCGGTCGAGAAGTCCGCGGGGTTGAAGGAGGGACGTGAGACCATGGCGAGCACGTCGCCGTTGCGCGGATCGAGGGCGACCAGCGCCCCCTCCTGGAGGTCCATCGCCTCCTCGGCCGCCTTCTGGGTCTTGAAGTCGATGGTCAGGTAGAGGTTGTTGCCGGGCGTCGATTCGATCTCACCGAGCACACGCAGCTCGCGCCCCCGCACGTCGACCTCGACGTTCTTCCCCCCGTCCCGCCCCCGGAGAAAGCGCTCGTAGGTCTTCTCGATCCCGTACTTCCCGATGAAGTCCCCCTGGCGGTAGCCGGCGAACTCCTTCTTGTCCAGCTCGCGCTGGTTGATTTCGCTGAGATAACCCATCAGGTGCGCCGCGAAACCGGCGTGGAGATAGTGGCGAACCGGCTGCACGTCAACGACGAGGCCCTGCAGCGAAAGCTTGGCGCTCTCCACCAGGGCAAGCTCGTCTCGGCTCATGTCCGAGACAATGGGGAGCGGGCGGTTTCCGTATCTCACCCGCGCCTTCTCGAGCGTCGCGCGCAGTTCCTTCTCGTCGCGTCCAAGAAGCCGCCCCACCAGCTGGATCATCCGATCCTTGTCCTTCACCTCATGGGGAATCCACATGAGGTTGAAGGACGGGCGGCTCTCGGCCAGGACCACGCCACTGCGGTCGTAAAGCACTCCGCGGGGCGCCAGCGCCCGGCGCATGCGGATGCTGTTCCTCTGGGCGGTTTCCTTGAAGTAATCGGCCTGGATGATCTGGAGGTAGAAGAGACGGCAGAACAGCACCACGAAGACCATCGCAACGAGCGTGAAGGCCAGCACGAAGCGCTGGCGGTACTCCTGGGCGTCGTGCTGCGTGGAAAGGGTGCTCATTCTGAAAGCCTCTGGCAGTCATAGCGCGCCCGGTCGAGCGCTCCCACCTACCGAAGCAGATCGAGGGAGCGGCGATCCTGGTCCCGCGAGAGCCACCGGTCCGCCCGGAGGAGCAGGGTGATCACGAGGGGGGCGGCGGCGGCGTTCATCAGCGCCAGCCGCCACAGGTCGTTGCCCGGCGCCGGCACGGGGAACTCGGCGCCGCCAAAGAGGCGGAGTGCAGCGACCAGGATGAAGTAGTCCGCGATGCTGTAGATCGCCACGAAGATCGTCTGGGCGAAGACCGACTTCAGATTCAGCATGCCGCTCATGAGCCTTGCAGCCAGCCATGCCACCACCCGCATGAGCGTGAAGAGCCCCATGAGGTGGCCCGAGAACAGGTCCTCGACGTAGCCCAGGGCAAAGCAAAGAACGCCGCCCTCGTTCGAAGGGAGAAAGAACCCGATGTAAAGGACCACGATGAGCAGGAGGTCGGGTTTCAGGCCGCCGAGGGGCAGATAGTCGAACAACGTCACCTGGATAAGAACGGCGACGAAACCGGCGGCGAACAACAGCAGGAAACGCTTCACATCATCCCAGCGGCGGGGCCAGCTCCTCGAGGAGCTTCTGCTGTGGCGAGAGCTCGAGGATCACGAAAACTTCCTCGAGCTTGTTGAAATCCACGGAGGGCTGAACGATAGCCTGCTGAAAAAGCCCCCGCTTCTCGGTCGCGATCTCGGTCACCTTCCCCACGGGCAGCCCCTTGGGGAAAAATCCGCCCATGCCCGACGAGACGAGCCGGTCGCCCACCTTCACGTCGTCGCCGTGCACCATGTACTTGAGAGCGCAGAGGCTGTCACGCTCGCCTTCGACGATCCCGCGGGCTCGCGATCGCTCGACCATGACGTCGACCGCGCTCGTGGTATCGATGACGAGCAGCACTTTCGCGGCGCGAGACGAGGCCGCCACCACGTGGCCCACCACGCCCTCGGCCGTCACCACCGCCATTCCCCGCTTCACGCCGTCGCGCTCACCCCTGTCGAGCAGCACCGTACGGAACCAGGCGGTGGAGTCCTCGCCGATGACACTGGCCGGGATCATGGGCTGGGGCAGCCGGTCGCGCATCTCGCCGATGAGGCGGTAGCGCTCGGCCGTCAGCAGGGCCTCGCGGAACTGGCGGTTCTCCTCGGCCAGATCGGAGATGCGGCGGCGGAGCTCCTTGTTCTCCTCTGACACGCCCATGAGGGCGACGTAATCCCCCCAGACCTCCCTGACCGTCTGAGCCGGAACGGCGACCATTTTCTGGATGGGCACAGCCAGATCAAAAATGAGGCGATCGATGAAGGAGAAACGGGTCTCACGCTGGATGCTTGAAGACAGGAGCAACGCTGCGGCGCCCAGCAGCACGGCTGCGGTCAGATAGATGCGGTTTTTTCCCAGGAATTGGAACATCGCCCGTCGCTTGTGCGGGGCCGTCCCCCGGTTCGGTGCAGTTCAGGTGCCGGTTCGCAGAGTCTAACGCAGCCCTGCCGCGCCCTGCAAACAAAATTCGAGATTTCGGCCCGGGGCCCTCCTCTAGAGGCGCAGGGCCACCTGCTCGAGAAGCGCGGGGTCGTCGAGGCAGAGCCCGGCGCCGCGGACCACCGCGGTGAAGGGGTCATCGGCATGGAGGACGGGAAGCCCCGTTTGCTTGCGGATGAGCGCGTCGAAACCCTCCAGAAGCGACCCGCCGCCCACCATCATGATCCCGCGGTCAACGATGTCGGCCGCCAGCTCCGGGGGCGTTCGTTCCAGTGCCACGCGGACAGCCTCGACCACGGTGTTCACCGATTCGGTCAGCGCCTCGCGAACCTCGTCGCTCTTCAGCTCCAGGATGCGGGGTATTCCCGTGACCAGGTCGCGCCCCTTGACCTCGATGAGGCGTGGCGTTTCGGTCGGACATGCGGTCCCGATCGTGATCTTGATCTGCTCTGCCGTTCGGTCACCGATGAGAAGATTGTGGTTGCGCTTGATGTGGTGGATGAGCGCCTCGTCCATCTTGTCGCCGCCCACCCGGACGGAGTTCGAGTAAACGACCCCCGTAAGCGAGATCACGGCCACCTCTGTCGTTCCTCCGCCGATGTCCACCACCATGTTGCCGGAGGCTTCACCCACCGGAAGCCCTGCGCCGATGGCGGCCGCCATCGGCTCCTCCATCAGGAAGACCTCGCGGGCGCCGGCGGACACCGCCGACTCGCGAACGGCCCGCTTCTCCACTTCGGTGATTCCCGAAGGGACGCATATGACCATGCGAGGCCTGACGAGCCGGGAGCGCTGATGCGACTTCTCGATGCAGAAGCGAAGCAGCGCCTCGGTGATCTCGAAATCAGCGATGACGCCGTCCTTGAGAGGCCGGATGGCCTCGATGTTGCCGGGAGTGCGCCCTATCATCTCCTTGGCGGCGGTTCCCACGGCCCGCACGCGGTCGGCGCCTCGCGCGTCTTTATGGACGGCGACAACCGAGGGCTCGTTGCAGACAATGCCGCGCCCCTTGACGAATACGAGCGTGTTGGCGGTGCCGAGATCGATGGCCAGGTCGCTGGAGAAGAATCCCAGGAGACGGTCGAGGATCATGTTCGCTCCCGATCCTGATTATTTGTGGTCGAAGGGCGATGACGGACGGGGGGGCGGCTCCGGAAGATCCGCCGGTCGAGGCCGGCGCCCGGCACCGCCGACAGGCCGGGATGATTGATATTCGATCAACCACTTGTTAGCTTGTGGCGATCCCCCCCCGGGCTCATCGCCTACCTGTTAAGGGGCTTATCGGAAGGACCACGGTAGGCTTGAGGGGACGACCCGGTTTTCTCTTTAGGAGGTTTCACCGCCATGCTCGGATGGCTCCGTACGCAGACCCAGAGCATCTTCATCTACGGTATTCTGGCGATTATCATACTCGCCTTCACCTTCTCACTGGGTGGGGGGGGAAGCCTCTCGAGCGCCAGCAATCCGAACAACGTCTCCAGCGTCTACGGGCAGCCCATCGACCGGCGGGTCTTCTCTAACGCTCTGGCCGATCGGGAGGGGCAGCTCGAGCAGATGCTGGGCGATAGCTGGACCGACGAGAAGAGCAAAGAGCTGGGGATCCCCCAGCAGGTCCTGAACGACCTCGAGGACCAGATGCTTCTCCGCCATGGCGCCCGGACCCTCGGCCTGGAGATCACCGACACGGAGCTTCGCGACGAGATCGTGAAGCTGCCTGCCTTCCACCCCAACGGCCAGTTTGATTACCATCGGTACAACCGCGCCATGGCCCATCAGCGCCGGAACGCCAAGGACTGCGAGGCGGCCATCCG
>JAUYMQ010000386.1 GCA_030698575.1 Deltaproteobacteria bacterium | reverse complement strand
GAGCGGGTGAAGGAGCTGGAGGTACGCCTATGACTACAAAGAACGCCCAGGGAAAGGACCGAAGCAGAAACGAGGAGCTGATGGATGCCGAAATCAACGAAAACAAGATCGTGAACGACATCATCGAAAATTTCCCAGGTGCTCTGATGGTCTTCAGGCGGCACGGAATCGATTCCTGTTGCGGCGGGGATTTGACCCTTGAGAAGGCCGCGCTCTCGGCCGGAATCGATGCCTACAGGCTCATAGCGGAGCTACGGCTGGAGGCGGGGGAAGCGCGGGCCGCGTCGGAAGAGATCGCGCGCCACTTCTGATTTCAGCGCCAGCCTGGGGATTCTTCTGGCAGCCGCCGGGGCCGGATAACGGCCCGATGGCCTGGGTGGCCGCCTCCGTGGTAGAGTCCAGGCTCGATTTCCGGAACGCAAGCGGAGAGAGGGTCGTGGACAATATGGGCAGTAAAAGGGTGCTGCCCGCGACGGGGTACGACGAAAAGGAGCGGGAGGCGCGGCGGGCCTACCTGCAGCTGTCGGACGACGACATCGGGCTGCTCAAGAGCCTCAAGCCCGCCGTCGAGGCCCGCGCCGACTCTCTGGCGCAGGCCTTCTATTCGCACCTTCTCCGCTTCCCCGAAACCCGCGCGATCCTGGCAAGCGATGAACTGCGCAACCGCCTGCTCATAACCCAGCGCAAATACCTGATCTCGCTGTTCGAGGGCGACTATGGCCCCGAGTACTACGAAAGCCGCCTCCGCATCGGTTTCACGCATGACAGAATTCAGCTCTTGCCCCGATGGTATCTGGGCGCCTACGCGCTCTATCTGACGCTCCTGCACCCCATTATCGAGATTCATTTTAAAAGGAATCGCCGTAAGGCCTCGGCGGCGATAATCGCCCTCGAGCGGGTGTTGAATCTCGACATGCAGCTTGCGATGGAAGCCTACATCCTCTCTTCCCGAGATCAGCTACGAAGGACGAACCAGGAGCTGGAATCCTTGAATCTCCAGCTCGAGGACCGGGTGAAGCTACGCACTCGAGAGGTGGCGGCTTTAGAGGGTCGCTACCGTACCGTCATCGAGATGGCGCCGTCCATGATCTACCAGATCGAGCGTGACGGGAAGTTCGAGCACCTTAATCCGCGGGTGCTCGAGCGGCTCGGTTACTCCCATGCTGAGCTTGCCGACCGGACACACGACTTCATCGTGGAGGAGGGGGAGCGCGAGGCCTATTTGAAGGAGATTGCGAAGGCCTGGGAGAACGGCTTCAACCAGTTCGAGACGGTTCTATCGCGTTTCAACGGCGATCGGGTGGAGGTCGAATCCTACGCGGCGGTCGTCGAGCGCCACAAGGTGGCCTCGCCCTTGCGGGTCTACATGAGCGACGTGTCGGAGCGGAACAGGATGCACCGGCAAGTGCAGCAGTCGGAGAAACTGGCGGCCGTCGGAAAGCTCTCGTCAATACTCGCCCATGAAGTGCGAAATCCCCTCAACGCCATGGGGCTCCACCTGGCCATCCTCGAGCGCCGGGTAGGGGAGCCGGGTGAGGAATCACGTGAGAAGTCGCTCCGGGCGATTGACAGCATTCGCGGGGAGGTCGACCGGCTTGCCGGCTTGGTCAACGATTTCCTTCTGCTGTCGCGGCCTGGCGACATCCAGAGGCAGTCATTCAATCTTCACACGCTCATCGACGATGTTCTTGCGCTCGAGCAGCCCCGGGCCGATGAGTGCGGCATCCGGTTCCGGAAGAAGTACGGAGAGGACATGCCTCTCGTGCTGGTGGACGGCGACAAGCTCAAGCAGGCCATGCTGAACCTCGTCACGAACGCCATCGACGCGATGTCGGAGGGTGGAAGCCTCACGGTGCTCACCCGCGTGATGAACGATTCCGCCCACGTCGACTTCACCGACACGGGGCCCGGGGTTCCCGAGGACATCAACGTCTTCGAGCTCTTCTTCACGACGAAGAGCCGGGGTTCGGGGATGGGCCTGAACATCGTCGAGGGGATCGTCCAGCAGCACGGCGGGAGGCTGGGCCTCAAGAACACGCCCGGCAGGGGCGCCTGCTTCACTCTCGAACTTCCCCTGGAGAAGCCAGAAACAACGAAGAAGTGACGGCAACGAGCGCCGGAAGAGAAGCCCGATCGGCGGGTCGCGGGCAAGAGGGATTCAATGGGCAAGTTCTTGCGCGCCGTTGTGTTTGTTGTCATGGCGGGCGCCCTCGGACTGGCCCTGTGGAGAACGGACAATCCGGCCTCGGCGATATTTCAGGCAAGGGAGGCCCGTAGCCTGGGCTTCCTGGCCCCGGGTGAGGGCGCAACCGGGGCCGATCTTCCGGCTTTTCGTTCGGCCCGTGATCGGTGCCGCGTCGAGGCAAGGGTGCAGGTTGAGGCCGGCCTCGAGGGCTGCCGTCTTTGCGTGATCAAGGACTGCCTGGAGACCGAGGGAGCCCGCTTCAGGGTGATGAAGGAGATGGCCCCCCCCCCTTAATGAAACGCCCGGCCGATTGCGCGGCCGGGCGTTTTTTCTTCCCGTCTACGGCGTGCTCAGGGTCCCGCAGTCAGATCCCCGGTGATCCCGAGGTAGTCC
>JAUYMQ010000376.1 GCA_030698575.1 Deltaproteobacteria bacterium | reverse complement strand
AAACATTCCCTGAACGGAGATGGCGCGGAGACGACGCTCCTCGAGCGTCACCGAGAGGAGCGGCGCGTCGGGCGGAGCGGCGAGGCAAAGCCCCTCGAGTACCAGCGTCCCGAATTTCGCGAGCGCGATTTCCCCCACCCGAACCGTCAGACAGTTCCCGGGCGTGATGCGCAGCGCGTTTCGATCGAGGGAGAGTTCTCCCTGAAGCGACATCTCCACCGGAAGATACTTCGACCCATCGCCCGCAACGGCGCGACCCCGCCCCGAAGCGTGCAGTTCCCCCTCGAAGGCATCGGGCGTCCCCTCGCCTTCGAGCCGGATTTCTCCCGCGTCCAGCGACCCGGCGGAGAGCTTCCACCCGCTCACCCGGAGCGCGACGGGCGCGAGCGAAACGTGAGGGGGCTCGCCCTCTTTCGACGACAGCGTGACGGCGCCCCGCGCCTTCGCATCGACAGCGCCGCCTCCGGAGGCCCCGACACCCCCGCCGCCATCCCAGGCGATCCGCCAGCCCTCTCCCGACCTCTGGATCTGGATGAGCGGCGCATCCTCCGCCGCCCGCTCGAGCGTGAGTTGCAGCCTTTCCGCGAGCGCCTCGCGGATGCTCTCCGGAAATGAAAATCGTTTCATGAGATCTGCGTCGAGCGAGCCGGCGCGAACCTCGGCGCCCCCGGGAGACCAGATCCGCACCTCGCCGCCGGCGGAGCTGAAATCGAGTCCGGCATTCATATGCAGATCAGTCACGGCACCCGCGATCGTCGCACCGCGTCCTTCGATGCGCAGCACGCCGCGCCCGGCGGGGAAGGCGTCGACGGGCCTCGCGCGTTCCTCCGTACCCTCTGTCTTCGCTTCACCGGCTGGCGTGAAAGCCAGCCGCGCCGTCAGGCGCTCCTCGTCCGCGCCGGCCGACGCGTGAAGTGTGATCCCCCCCGATCTCCGCGATCCCTGCCCCTCGAAGCGCGATCGCAACCTGCCGAAGGGTGAGTCGAGATCGAGGCTGGCGTCCTCGATCCGGGCGTCGTCCAGGCGGATCGCCGCGCCTTTCCCGCCCGAGAGCAGCGTGGCCAGCACCCCCGGCGCGAGGCCGTCGCGGTCGACACGCGCCCGGACGCGCAGCTTCCTAAGCATCACGCTTTCAATGTGGAAACGGATCAGATCCTGCGGCTTGTAGGATGCAACAAGTTCATCAATCTCGATGTCATGCGCCTTGCCGAGAACCACATTCGTAATCTCGATGCGCCGCCAGCTGACGCGCCGGACTTCGAGTGAGCGCGGTTCCAGATCGTAGGCATCGGCGACGAGAAGGAGTCCCTGCTGGACGAGGCGCGGGGCCGCCTGCCGGAGGACGAGCGCCAGGAGTGCGATCAGCGCCAGAGTGATCAGTAACGGCCGGAGGCGCCGGCCCAGGGAGGCGGGATCAGCCATGTGGCGCGCAGGCGGCGCGCTGCGCCTCCAGCATCCGCCAGTCGCGACGCGCGCAGAGCATCACAGCGGCTGCGATAGCGGCGTGGTAGAGGCCGGTATCGGGCAGATCGTGCGCGGGGCCCCAGGCCACACCCCCCGCATGGGCGGCTATCGCCACGACCAGGCGCGCGAGGTTCATGACCATGACGGCCCCTGCCACGCCCGCCGAGCGGACAATGTTGGCGCCCAAAGGTGCGCCGAAGCGCCACGTGAACACCATGAGGATAAGAGCCAGGTCGAGATAGGTGCAGGCGCGGGTAATCGCAATGCGGGAAGCACCGACGGCGAGATAGACCGAATCCCCCTGCAGCGTCACGCCGGCGGAAAGGCCCAGGAGATCGAGCACCAGCGCAGCGGCCTCGGCCAGATTGACGCGAAGCGGAACCCACGATCCTGCGAGATAGACGCATACAAGCGCGCCCAGCGCCCCAAGGCGCAGCAGAAGCGGCCTGTTCAGGAAGGCCGCGAAGGTGTTTCGACTAATCTCTCTCATGCGCTCCAGCGGCGGAAGCCTTGCACGGCGACGATCAGCAGGATGAGGGCCAGGGCGGCGGGAAGATGCTCGGCGCCCGCATCCTTTTTCTCCTCCGCGAAGTAGCGGTAGGTGGCGGCGTTGCGAAGGGCGTCCGAAGGACGCTGTCCCGCCAGCGTGGTCGATTCAATCTGGGTGGCGGCCAGCAACTGGGCGCCCCCCGGTCCCGGCAGCTGGCTCGCCGCCTGGACCAGCGCCCCGGCGCGCGAGCGCCCTCCAGACACAGGCGCCAGCCAGAAACCCTTGCAGACGGCGATCCCGCCGCCCCCCTGCGCGACGTGAACTTCCTCGCCCGCCGCCGTCGACGGACAATCGCAGCTAAACGTCGTGGACGCGGGCGCGAGCCCGCCTTCGATCGCGCGGTAGTTCGCAATGACCCGGCCGTACCGCCAACCATCGTAGGCGCCGAACCAGGTTTCGTACGGGGCGTCGAAGCGGCGTTGATCTTCCGACACGCCTTCCAGATAGGTCGCGGCGCTGCCTGCCAGCGCCCGGGCTGCGATGATGGCGTTCTCGAGATCGGTCGATTCGGATGCGGAGCAGCCGGTGAAGGGCGCGGCGGCTCCCTGCGCCAGCGACGGCGCGGGGGCGGCGAGAAGCAGCGCGACTGAAAGGGCCGCGAGGACCTGGCGCGGACGCGTGATGGATGCAAGAACCATGGGAACGTTACCTCCGATCTTTTGCTTCGGACGCGGGAGACGGCACCGAGGGCACCATCATTTTCACGCGGGGCAAGCCCCTGTCAACCGCCGGCCCCATAGCCCGGGGCCCGGCCGGGGAGTCCCGGGCGCAGGCGCCCTGACGGCTTCTAAATTCATCCTTCCAGTCCTAGAATTGCCTCCTTTCCGCAGCGCAAGGTCGTGGCGCAGGACCATGACGGCGAGGCCTGGTATGTCTATGCGGATTCGACCCACTGCAACTGTCTCTACGTGGGAGATCAGGCGGCCTATGAGCGATATCAGAAGATCGCGATCACGCAGGAGATCGCGGACGAGAACGAAATATCGGCGGCCAT
>JAUYMQ010000372.1 GCA_030698575.1 Deltaproteobacteria bacterium | reverse complement strand
CCGCGAGAAGTTTGTGGCTGCGATCGAGGGAGGAACGACGCGGACGGTCCACCTGAAGCGGCAGCTACCCGTCTACGTGGTCTATTTCACGGCCTGGGCCGAGGGGATCGAGCCGGTGCATTTCAGGCGCGACATCTACGGGCGCGACGCCCTGCTGGCGCGGGCGCTTCGCGGAGGAAAGCCGGCCGTCCGTGCGACGGCGGAGGCGCCGGTCCAGGCGGGGCCCTGACCACCCGGGGCCGCCGGGTGACCCCGCGGCCTCAGTCCGAGGTCGGCGAAAGGTATCCCGTGAGGCAGGCCGTGACCTCCCGGACGTATTCCTCCTCCCGCTCACCCTTCTCCCGCAGGAAGCAGTCGCGCAGCGCGTTCTCCACGAGGCCGAACTGGATCGCCGCTGAAACGCGCGGGTCCACCGGCCGAATGAGCCCCCGTTCCATCCAGCGCTCGAGCATCGCCTCGATGGCCGCGAGCATCTGTCGGCGGTTGGCGTCCTGGGCCGGACCGCCCTCGGCGGGATCGTTCGTCAGCAGGAAGGCGGCCAGCGATCCCTCGGTCTTGCGCACGTACTCGAAAATATTGTGAACGACGACACTGGCCTGTCCGGGCTGAATGTCGGCGCCCACGCCGCCGAAGGCCGCGCGCGCCATCCCCTGGCCATAGCGCTCACCCACCGCGACGAGGAGCCCCTGCTTCGATCCGAACTGGTGGAAAACCGTCCCCTCCGCGACGCCCGCCGCGCGCGCGATGTCCTGCACGCGCGCAGCCGCGAATCCCTTTCGGGAGAACGCGCGGACCGCGGCCTGCAGCACCCGCTCACGCCGTCCTTCCGGATCCCGCCGCCATCCCTGGCGCCTGCGCGCTCCGCGCTCTGCGACGCGCGCGCTCATGCCGCCCCCCGTCCGCGCCCCTGCCGGGGCGCTCCGCCCGATCGGCGCCACCATCGACGCGCGTGCCAGGCGAGGCGGTGGAAGAGTGTGCTGCCGGGCGTTTGCGCGAAGATCGCGGGAAAGGTCAGGAAGAGCCGGCGATCGCCCCCGAGGCGCACGCGCCCGAGAAGGAGGGCCCACACCGCGCTGGCATCGCCCCGGTGAATGGCCAGGTAAAGCGTCGCCGGGCAGCGGACGGTGAGATCCGGGTTCTCCATGTCGCCGGGGCGCACTTCGCAGCGCTGCCCCGCCACGCGCATCGCCCAGCGCCCGCCTCCCGTACCGGTCAGATCGAACTGGCAGGTGAAGTCGAGCCCCTTCGCCTCCCCGGAGCGGAAGTAGTGCGGCATGTTGCGCATCATCGAATCGACGTTCGAAGTGCGGATGCGCTGCAGCGGGATTAGACGAACTCCCTTGGCTGTGGGGTGCGTCGGATCGACCGGCGTGCGCCACTCGCCGGGAGGGATGCCGAGTTCATCACGGGCTCCCGGTGTGTCGATGACGAACTGCTCCTCGGCGTATCTCCGGGTATAGGAAAGAGGTTTGAGCGCCTGAGCCAGGTAGTCGCGGCGCACGCCCTTGTCGGCGTGAAATAGGTCGTGAATCTCCGCCGGACAGGTCGCGACGCAGTTGAAGCAGCGGTACTCGACCTTGAAGGCCATCGACTGCCACAGGGCGGCCACCTCCGCGTCGGTCCACCGCTTCTCGAACTTCTTCGGACTTGCCTCGGCGAGGTCGCGGACGAGATCGAGGAAGCCGGGTATCGAGTCGCGGTAGGTGTGGTTGTAGCAGGCGAAGAAATCGAACTCGCCGTCGTTCTTGATGGCGTCTGTCGGGCAGGAGGCGACGCAGAGGTTGCACTCGATGCACGGGTTCCACTCGATCGGCTTCGCGTAAGCCTCGGGGGGAAACTCGAGGTTCGTCAGCACCGTGTCGATCAGGCAGTAAGCCCCGAACTTCCGGTGGAGGAAATTTCGGCTCAGCCCGATGACGCCCAGGCCGGCGGCCTGCGCGACGAGCTTGTGGCTGAGCGGCCATATCTTGTCGGCCCACCGCTGCGATACCTCCTGCGGCCAGCCGATCGTCGTGCTCAGCCCATCGCCCCCGAGCGAGTTGATGTGCCGGATGGTCTTCCTTCCCATCTCGAAAATCCGCTCCTCGCAGGAGTAAAGCTCGTGGTTTGCCGAGGGCAGGTAGCGCGACTGCATCGCGGCCTTGTTTTCCTCTCCGATGAGGACAACCAGAGACTTTGTATGTGGATAGACGTAGAGGATCTCCTTCAGCTCGTGGGCGATGGCGGGATCGTCCACCGGGATGATGCCCACGTCGTCCGCAAACCCGGAGATGGAGCGCTTGAACTCCTCGGCCGATACGGGGGAGGGAACGTGGCGTGGCTCGATCTTCTTGTCGTCGACGGCGTCCATGTCGACGAAGGGCCAGCGCCGCTCGCGCTTCGAGGGGATCGGGTGCGGCCGCGGGCGTCCCGGCTGGGGGAAGGGGAAGGGCCAGTCGTGCGACGAGCTGCGGTGCCCGTTCGGCGTCGCGGGCCCGGGCTCGGGGGGCTCGTCCCCGGCGCGAGGCGCCGCGAGCGCCGAGCGAAGGAGTGTGCTCAGAATACCCATGATGCGCCTCCTGCCGCGGGGCGCCGGGCCCGGCGGCGATTCCAGCCCGTATTTGAGGCGGGCTCAATTTCAAGGCGAGGCTACTTGAGCCGGGCTCAATTTGCAACCTCTCGCTGCCCGGCCTGTTGCCCGGCGGGACGGCAACGTTTATTAAGGGGCGGCCCCCCGGCGGAGCTTCAGTTGCAGCCAGATCAGCGTGATTCCAGGCACATCGGTTCACTGGACGGGATGCGCGGCCTCGCCGCGATGATGGTCTTCCTGAGCCACGGCCTCGGGTCGCTCACGATGCCCGATGCGGCGCGTTCCTTCTTCTTCAGCGGGCCCGCCTCGCCGTTCCTTCAGCCGCTGGGCGCTGTCCAGCTCTTCTTTCTCCTGAGCGGCTTCTGCCTCGCGTCGTCCGCTTCCCGGGGAGGGAGCGCGGGGGAGCTTGTGCAGTTCTACGTCCGGCGCGTCTTCCGGATCCACCCGACCTACGTCTTCGCGTTCCTCGTTGCCTGGGGCGCCAGCTTCTTCTACCTGCGCGAGGATCCGGGGGGCGGGCTCACCCCCTGGCCTTTCATGGCCTGGGCGTCGGCGCACCTCGATGGGAGTCAGATCCTCCGGAGCCTGCTCTATCCCAGCG
>JAUYMQ010000369.1 GCA_030698575.1 Deltaproteobacteria bacterium | reverse complement strand
GAGACCACATCGTTGACGACGACGCAGGTCACCCCTTCGATGAGCTTCGTCTCGTTCAGCACCTCCACGACGATGTGCTCGCCCGCTCCCTCGAACTCCCAGTGGTTCCCGATCCTTACGGGATAGTGGGAGTTCAGATGGGGCGGGTTCGTGAAGTTCGTGTCAAACAGAGCCGGGTCGAAATCCGGATCGTACCGGTCCTCGCCGATGGCCTCGCATAGATCGCGGCGCCCGTCGAGTTGCACGCGGCAGCGCGCGGTGGCCTCCTGGTACTCCTCCTTTGCATCGCTGGTGCATTCTTCCCGATCGTCATCGTCGGACACGTTCAAGCAGATGGCCATTGCAATCGCGTAGTCGTCCCTGATCTCACTGCCGCATGCGCTGAAGGCCATCGTCGCCGTCCGGGAACAGAACTTTCCATTCTGGCCGCTGGCCACGGCTGCGCCTGGAACGAGCAGCATGCCGGTCACGAAGACGAGGCATGCAATGAGGGCAATCGAGTAGATCGCCCGGTTCGAAGCCATGGATACCGCACGTGGTTGTCTCGAATTTCCGAGCACCATTCCTTCTCTCCTTCTCTCTGGGCGGCGGTGCCGGCCACGGTGGCCGGTTTCGCGCTCGCCGACGGGTGTGCCGAGTGTTCCCTACCGTCGTAGAGGAGGGTCGGAGAGGCGTCTATTGTCGCTCTGTCGTAGGTATCAGGCGCGCCCCGCCTTTCGCATCGGTCGGATGACGTAGGGCGGATGGCCCCCGGGCCCGGATTGACCCCCCGGCCCGCTTCGCGGTATAAAGGCTCGATTTTTCGTGGCCGGCGGCAGCCAGAGACTGCCGTGCACCAGGCGACCCGCCGGCGATCCCCTTCCAGGCAGGTAGATCCGGCAATTCTCCCCGACGGCAGGCCTTTGCCCCCGCCGGGCCCGGCCCGGACCCCGTCGCCATAGAGAGGACCCGAACATGAGCATCAAGAACGTGGCTGTCGTCGGCGCCGGGATCATGGGCTCCGGCATCGCGCAGGTGGCTGCGCAGACCGGCTTGAATGTCTCCCTCCGTGACACCATTCCGGGCAAGGCGGCGAAGTCGAAGGAGGGGATCGGCAAGCAGCTCCTCAAGCTCATCGACAAGGGGAAGATCACCCAGGAGCAGCGCGAGCACCTGCTCTCGAAGATCGAGCCGACCGACAAGCTCGAGGACATCAAGAACGCCGACATCGTGATTGAGGCGATCACGGAGGACGAGGCGAAGAAGAAGGAGATCTTGGGCCAGATCGAGGATCTGGTGGGCCCCGACGTGCTGATCGTGAGCAACACGAGCTCGATCAGCATCACACGGCTCGCCACCTACACCAAGCGGCCCGAGAAGTTCGCGGGGATGCACTTTTTCAACCCGGTGCCGATCATGAAGCTCGTCGAGGTCATCCGTGGCATGGCCACGAGCGAGGAGACGCTGAAGGTCGTGACCGAGCTGGGCACGAGCTTCGGCAAAACGCCGGTCACCTGCGTCGACTCGCCTGGGTTCCTGGTCAACCGGTGCCTCATTCCGATCCTGAACGAGGCCGCCTATCTCCTCATGGAAGGCGCCGCCACGCCCGAGGCCATCGACACGGCCATGAAGCTCGGCGCCAACCATCCCATGGGACCGCTGGAGCTGGCCGATCTTGTCGGCCTCGACACCTCGCTGGCCGTTCTCGAGGTTCTCTACCGCGACTTCGGGGATCCGAAGTACCGCCCCTGCCCGCTGCTCCGGAAGTACGTCGACGCCGGATGGCTGGGCCGCAAGACGGGCCGCGGCTTCTACAAGTACGACCGCTAGCAGGGGAGACGACTCATGGCTGACTTCCAGAACATCACGCTCGAAGTGGCCGACCGCATCGCCACGATCACGGTCGACCGCCCCAAGGCTTTGAATGCGCTGAACCCCGACACGCTGCGCGAGCTTTCCGACGCCATCGATCGCGTGGCGAAGGACGACGGCGTCAAGGTCGTCATCGTGACGGGTGCGGGCGACAAAGCCTTCGTGGCCGGCGCCGACATCGCCGCCATGGTCGACATGGACGAGGCGGGGGGGCGCGGCTTCGGCGAAGCGGGGCACGCCGTCATGCGCAAGCTCGAGCGGCTCCCGAAGCCCGTCATCGCCGCGGTGAACGGCTTCGCGCTCGGCGGCGGAACCGAGCTGGCGCTGGCATGCGACATCATCCTGGCGAGCGACCACGCCGTTTTCGGGCAGCCGGAGATCAAGCTCGGAATCATTCCGGGCTTCGGCGGCACGCAGCGGCTCGCGCGCAAGTGCGGGGCGAACGTCGCCAAGGAGATGATCCTGAGCGGGAACAACGTGAAGGCCGACCGGGCGTTGCAGATTGGCCTGGCCAACGCGGTGGTGCCCGCGGCCGACCTCATGGACGAGGCGCTGAAGCTCGCCGGCAAGCTGGCGAGCTATGGCGCGGTGGCGCTGGCGGCGGCCAAGAGGGCCATCGACGAGGGGCTCGACAAGGCGAAGATCGACGACGGCCTCCAGGTCGAGCAGGACGCCTTCGCCGGGCTGTTCAGCACCGAGGACCGCACCGAGGGGATGAAAGCCTTCATCGAGAAGCGCAAGCCCGACTTCAAGGACCGATAAGAGGGACAGTCCCTCTTTTGGAGCCCTCCCCCCAGACGGGGAGGGCTTTGTTTGTGGGCCTGGAAAGTGGGACAGTCCCCCTTATTAAGAGGGACTGTCCCACTTTTCGCACTTTTCGATGTGGTATCTAATAGGCTCCTCTGAAGGCTCGGGAGGGCCGGAGTCGCCATGGCGGGTCTTTTTTCCAGCGCCCCGAAGCGGGTGAAGGTGGTCGAGGTGGGGGCACGGGACGGGCTCCAGAATGAGCCCGACAACGTGCCGACCCACCAGAAGGTCGCGCTGGTCGACGCGCTCTCCGAAGCCGCCATTCCCCAGGTCGAGGTGACGAGCTTCGTCAGCCCGAAGTGGATCCCCCAGCTCGCCGACGCCGTCGAGGTGGCCTCGAAGATCACGCGCCGCGCCGGCACGATCTACAGCGCGCTCGTTCCCAACATGGAGGGCTACGAGCGCTTCCGCGAGGCGGGCCTCGACCAGGCCGCGCTCTTCGTCTCGGCCAGCGAGACCCACAACAAGAAGAACGTCAACAAAACCATCGCCGAAACGCTCGAGGCCTTCCGCCCTGTCGCAGAGGCCGCCAAGTCGGACGGCGTGCCGCTCCGCGCCTACGTCTCGACCGTCCTCGGCTGCCCCTACGAGGGCGCGGTGACGCCTCAAAAAGTTCGCGACACCGCGCTCGCACTGCTTGATCTCGGCGTGGCCGAGCTGTCGCTGGGCGACACCATCGGCGCCGGCAACCCGGCCTCGCTCGAGCGGCTCCTCGACGCCGTCCTGCGCGACGTCCCGGTGGAGAAAATCGCGCTTCACCTCCATGACACGCGCGGAACGGCGCTGGCCAACGTGGTCGTCGGCCTCGAGATGGGCGTCACGACCTTCGACGCGGCCATCGGCGGGCTCGGCGGCTGCCCCTACGCGCCCGGCGCCTCGGGCAACCTCCCCACGGAGGATCTCGTGCAGCTCCTTCACGGGATGGGCGTCGAGACCGATATCGATTACGAAAAGCTCATCGAGGCGGCGCGGCTGGCGCGCCGCCTCGTGGGCCGACCGCTCCCGAGCCACATGCTCGCCGCCTCGGAAGGCCCCCGCGGCGTGCCACCCATTCACGGCTGAGGATCCGACACCCCATGACGGGACTGCTCGACCCCGAACAGATAGGCGCCCAGTACCACGACATCCTCGAACCGCTCTTCGAGATGAAGGGTATCGAGGCCTTCGAGTTCGTTTGCACGCTGCTCCAGGTGGGAACGGACGAATCCA
>JAUYMQ010000364.1 GCA_030698575.1 Deltaproteobacteria bacterium | reverse complement strand
CCAACTTATCACGCCCCCCGCGACGGCGCCTCCGGTCAAGAATCCGGGCAAACCCGACGATAGGCCAAGCCGGGGCCCTTCTCGCCCGCGAGCCCCTTTCTGGAGAGGGCTATGGGATTCGATTTTCTGGAAGAGGCGCGCCGGATCATCGGCATCATCTCGGTCAGCGAGCACGGGACCGGTGAAATCGCGCGGCATCTGGCCGGGCTCATCGCGCCAACGGACCTCACGGTGCGCCTCGAGGAGGCCGCTTTCCGCGGCGTGCAGCAGGTCAACCTGATCGCCGAGAAGGGGAGCAAGTCGCGCGACGATCTTCTGCTGAACACCCACCTTGACACGGTTCCACCGGGCGATCCGGCTGCCTGGACTTCCTGCGGCGGCGAACCGTTCCGCGCAACGGTCGACGGGGATCGAATCTACGGCCTCGGCAGCGCCGACGCCAAGCTCGACTTTCTCTGCAAGCTGAAGGCGCTCGAGGAGTTCCGCGGCGTTCCCTTCCGGCACCGGGTGGCGCTCGTGGGCACCCATGGCGAGGAGGTGGGGCTTCGGGGCGCGCAAGCGCTGGTCGAAGGAGGCTACTTCCAGTTCGCCCACGCACTGGTGGGCGAGCCCTCCCATCTGCGTCCCATCCGCGCACACAAGGGGCTCGCCGTCTGGGAGATCCGGATCGACCCGGCCTCGGGCACGCCCGCGCCCGAGGAGCGCATCGAGATGATCGAGGTCGTGTTCCCCGGCACGGCGGCGCATGCGAGCACCCCCTCGCTCGGAGCGAACGCCATTCTCACGGCCCTCGAACTCGTCTCCGATCTTCTCCGGCGGGGCCATCCTCTCCGCGTCTTCGGGATCCACGGGGGAACAGCCACGAACGTCGTTCCGAACCGCTGCTCGCTCGTGCTCGCCAGCGACGAGACCGTCGCCAGCGAGGCCATTGCCGCGGGCGCCCGCATAGAACAGCGGGGGCCCTGCGCGGGCCGGGCGCTGGGCGGGGTGCCGGTTCTCCAGGGTGTTCTGGAAGCGCTGCGGGAACTCGAGGGACGACTGGCGGAATTCAAGGAGGAGGGGTTCGATCCCCCGATGACGACCATGAACGTCGGCCGGATCGAAACGGTCGAGGGGATCGTCCGCCTCAATTTCGAGGTTCGCCCGGTGCCGGGGCTTCCGATGGACGAAGTGGCGGAAGCCGTCGCCCGACTCGAGGATCAGCTTTCCAACGCCCATCCCGACGGCATCATCCAGATTCACAACCTCCGGTCGAACCCGCCCATGCGCGACGCCCGCGATGGCCAGCTCCTGGGGACGGCCCAGGAGGTGCTCGCGGAAATCGGGCTTCCCGCCGAGGCGGACACGAAGGCAACCTGCACCGAGGCGGCGATCTATTCACAGATGGGAATCGACTCGATCGTGTTCGGGCCGGGCGAATCCGTGGGGAACGTGCATCGCGCGAACGAGCACAACCTTCTCAGCGAATGCGAGAAGGCCATCGCCTTCTACACGAGGATGATCGAGCGGCTCTGCCTCTGAAGCCACGCTCGGCGGCAAACCATGACGCAGGAGATGCGCTACGTCATCAGGGAGGGGCATCCGGGCGATCTCGATGCCATCGAGACGCTTGCGGAGCTGCTCGACACGATGAACCTGCCACGGGACCGGGCGCTCCTGCGCGGCCTCCTGGCCACTTCCGAGCGCAGTTTCCGACAGCAGCTGGCCGGCGGGGAATACGTCTTCGTTCTCGAGGACCGGCAGCGCGGCCGCGTGATCGGCACGAGCCTCGTCATCGCCAAGCACGGCACTGTCACGTCTCCGCATTTCTTCATGGAGGTCCAGACCGAGGAACGTCACAGCGAGGTCCCGCTCCGGGATTTCCAGCACCGCGTTCTGCAGCTCGGCTACACGACAGATGGCCCCACCGAGGTCGGGGGCCTCATCCTCCATCCCGACTACCGCCGCGCGCCAGAACAGCTCGGGATGCAGCTCAGCTACGTGCGCTTCAACTTCATCGCGCGCCACCCGGAACGATTTCAGAAAGAGGTGCTGGCCGAGCTTCTCTCGCCGCTCGATGAACCCGGGAGGAACCTCTTCTGGGAAATTTATGGCCGCAAGTTCACTGGCCTGGACTACCGCGAGGCCGACCGTCTGAGCATCACCGACAAGAACTTCATCCTCTCGCTCTTCCCCCGGTCGCCGCTCTACCTGACCATGTTCCCCGAGCGGGTGCAGCGCCTGCTGGGAGAAGTGGCCCCCGGGGCCCGGGGCGCGCGTCACCTGCTCGAGAAGATCGGGCTCCGGTATCTCGAGCAGATCGATCCCTTCGACGGCGGTCCCTACCTCGGCGCGCCGATGAAGGACGTGACGCTCCTTCGAGATACCGTGCTCCGCTCCGTCCGGCCCGAAGCGCCCGACCCGGCGAAGGCTCGTCGTGCGATCATTTCCCACGAGCGCAAGGCGGGTTTCCGCGCCGTTGCGGCGCCGGTCGTTCTCGATGCCGAGGCGGTCGTCGTGGCGGACGAGCACTGCGAAGCGATCGGCGCTCGCGCCGGCGCGCCGGTGGCCGTCACGCCCATTCCCTGACAGGCGAGGTCTCTCATGGCCATCCAGGGGCGGGGTGATTATCTGGCGGGACAGTTCGTCCCGCCCGGCACTCCCGACGGCGAGATCCGGTGCCCTGACCCGGGCGATCTCGACGCCCCGGCCGCCCGCTACCCCTTTCGCCACGCCGCGGTGGATGAGGCCGTCGAGGCCGCTCATCGCGCCTGGCCCGCCTGGGCGAAGCTCCGCCCGGAGGCGCGTCACACCGTCCTGCGCCGCTTCGCCACGCTTCTCGAAAAGCGCGCCGACGAAGCCGCCCTCGCCATCGTGGGCGAGATGGGCAAGACCCTTCACGAGGCGCGGCAGGAAGTCGCCGCCGCAGTCGGCAAGGTGGCCGTCACGCTCGACGAGGCGCTTCGGTTTGTGGCTCCTTTCGAGGTCGCCGGCGGCCGTTGCCGCTTCCGGTCTCGTGGCGTGCTCGCCGTACTCGGCCCTTACAACTTCCCCCTCCATCTTCCGAACGGCCACATAGTGCCGGCGCTCGCCACGGGCAACTGCGTCGTGTTGAAGCCCTCCGAGATCGCGCCGGGCGTATCACAGATCGTCGCCGAGTGCTGGGAAGGCGCCGGCCTGCCCCCGGGCGTCTTCAATCTCGTGCAAGGCGACGGGGAGAGCGGCGCCCGCCTGGCGCGGCATGCGGATGTGAAGGGGGTGCTGTTCACCGGGAGCTGGGAGACGGGAACGCGGGTTCGCGAGGCGACGCGGGATCAGCCCGGTAAAATCCTTGCCCTCGAGATGGGTGGGAAGAACGCGGCCATTGTGCTGCATGACGCTGATCTCGATCGCGCGGCGGCCGAGTGCTTCCTCGCGGCTTTTCAAACCACTGGCCAGCGCTGCACGGCGACCAGCCGCCTAATCCTCGATCGCCGCGTCGCGGATCCCTTCCTCGCCCGCTTCCTCTCCCTGGCCCGCGCGGCCCGCATCGGGCACGGGGCCGACCCGGAAACCTTTTTGGGGCCCCTCGCCACCGAACGAGCGCTTCACCGGTTCTTCGATCTCGTTGAGAGCGCGGAGAAGGAAGGCGCCGAGGCCCTGCTCGAGGCCCACCGCCCCGACACGACCCGCCGCGGCCACTACGTATCGCCGGGCGTCCACCGTATCGAGCGTGTTGATCGTGCCAGCCGGTACCAGCAGGAAGAGATCTTCGGCCCCGATGTCTCTGTGCTCGTCGTGGACGGGCTCGACGAGGCGCTGTCCGCCCAGGACGCGACGGACTATGGGCTCGCCCTCGCGATCTTCACGCGCAGCCGGGCGGCCTACGAGGAGGCGTTCTTCCGCAGCGAGGTGGGAGTGCTGAACTGGAACCGCGGAACAGCGGGCGCCCCCTCGACTCTCCCATTCGGCGGTCGGAGGCGGAGCGGCAACGACTTCCCGAGCGCCCTCCTGGCGCCCGTGTACTGCACCTACCCGGTGGCTTCCCTCGAGACCGAGGCGCCCTTCGACCCCGCCTCGCTACCGCCAGGCGTTCCCTGGCCTGGGAGAACGCCGTGAGGGCGGTCCTCATGGGCGACCCGGCGCACTTCAGCGTCCGCGGGGGCGCCAATCCGCACACCCGCAACCGCCTCGGCTTGCGCAAGCGCGTCTCGCGGGCAGAGGCCATCGCGCAGTGGCATGCCCTGGCCGGCGCGCTGGTATCGCTCGACGTGCGCGTGTTTGTCATTCCCCCGAGCGACGCGTGCCCCGGCCTCGTCTATCCGGCCAACGCGGGGTTCCTGCCCGATCCCGGGGAGACGCCGCCAACGGCCCGGTTCTATCTCCTGTCGAATCTCATCGAGACGCGCGCCGGGGAGACGCCGGTCTATCGCGACTTCCTGAGCCGCCTCGGCTTCGCACCCGTGCAGTCGCGCTACCGCTTCGAGGGGGAAGCCGACTTCATCCCGGCAGGCGACGTATTCCTGTTCACCTGCGGCCCGCTCGAGCGGCAGCGCTTCGTCCCTCGCTTCGGCCTCCCTCCCTGGCGCCGCGTGTACGGCTTCCGATCCGAGCCACGCGCCGAGGCGGAGCTCGCCGCGCTCGTCCCCGCGCGGAAACTGCTCCGCCTGGAACTTGTCGACGAGCGCTACTACCACGGCGACACCGTGCTCGCGAGCTTTGGTCCCGGACGCAAGCACTTGCTCGCCTACCTGCCGGGCCTCTCGCCCGCCTCGCGCGACCTTCTCGAAAAGTACTGCGGCGACCACCTCATCCCCCTATCCGATGATGACGCCGCCCTCTACGCCGCCAACAGCTTCGCGCTCCGCTTCCGGGGGAAACACTGCCTGCTAATGCCCGTGGGTGTCAGCGAGGCGCTTCTCGCACGGGTGCGCGAGACGGGGGTGGAGCCGATCACGGTGGACGTGGGGGAATTCCTCAAGAAGGGGGGCGGCTCGGTCAAGTGCATGATCGGCGATCTGGGCGAGTTGACGACAGAGGAACACCTGCTCCCCCCGGAGGTCGCTGCCTTCCGGAAGGAACGCGACTACCGCACGCTCTACGGGATCTCCTGACGCCTCCGGGCTTTCGCGGGCGAAATCCTTCCCCGCAATAAAATAATCGCCGCCAGCGCCAGGAGCGACACGGCCGCCGCCCACAGGAACGGCGCTCGCGGTCCGAGCCCGTCCCACAACAGGCCGGCCACGACGCTCGCCGGCAGCGCCGCCAGTCCCACCACCAGATGGTAGATCCCGAGATCGGTTCCCCGTCGCGCGGAAGACGAGAGATCGGCAGCGAGCGCGCGCGGGATGGTCGAGGTCACCGCCATGCGGGCACCGTTGAGCGCCAGGAGCGCCCAGGCCATCCACGCGGCCGAAGCAAGTGCCAGGCCCAGGCAACAGAGCGCCGAGAGGGCATAACCGGCAATCAGCACCGGAACGCGCCCCCAGCGATCGGACAGCCGCCCGGCGCGCACCGGCAAGGCCGCGTAGGAGACGTTGTAGACGAGATAGACCAGGGGGATGAGAGCCGGGGCGACGCCCAGGCTCTCGGCGCGAAGGAGGAAGATCGCGTAGCTGAAATCCGCAAGCGAGAAGAGCCCGTGAATGCCGAGGAACCAGCCGAGGCGCGCGCTTGGTCGGCCCGGCGCAGCGGCCGCGGAAACCGGCGCGTGAGGCGGGCGCGGGCTCTCGCGCAGGAAGATCGCGAGCGTCAGGACGGCGAGGACGCCAGGCAGGGCGGCCCAGAGAAAAATGCTCCGGTAGGCGCCGTCGGTCTCCCGCATCAGCACGTAGGCGATCGCGGAGCCGAGGACCGCGCCCAAGGTGTCCATCGCGCGGTGGAAACCGAAGGCGTGCCCGCGCGTCTCCTCCGGCACCGCGTCGGCCAGCGCTGCGTCCCGCGGCGCGCTGCGAATTCCTTTCCCCACGCGATCGCCGAAGCGAATCGCCATCACCTGCCAGCCGGTGAATGCGGCGGCGAGAAGCGGCTTCACAATTGTGGAGAGCGTGTAGCCGGCGACGATGAGGGGCTTGCGCCGCCGCATGCGATCGGAGAGCCAGCCAGAGCCGACCTTGACGAGGCTCGCCGAGCTGTCCGCCACCCCCTCGATGAAACCCAGGAAGGTCGCCGGCAAGCCGAGTGCCTGTGTCACGAAGAGCGGCAGGAGCGGAAGGACGATCTCACTATGAACGTCGGTCAGAAAGCTCGCGACGCCGAAGACCCTGACATTCCGGGGAAGTTTCACGGGCTGCACCTATCTCGATGCGCGCGGCGCCGGCGCGTGGAGCGCCTGGGAGGCGGCACCCTGCGGCAGTTTGCGCTCCCTCAGGAGCCGCATGACGAGGCGGCGCTGCCGCTCGCGCAGCGCTGCGGGGCTCACGTCGGGATGGAAGCGGCGCGGATTGGGGAGCATAGCGGCCAGGTAAGCCGACTCGCCCCAGCCGAGCGCAGCCGGGCGCCTGCCGTAGTAGGCCCGCGCCGCCCGGCCGATGCCCCGCCCGCCGGGCCCCCAGTCGACGGCGTTCAGGTAGAGTTCAAGAATGCGATCCTTGTCAAGGAGAAGCTCGAGCTGG
>JAUYMQ010000351.1 GCA_030698575.1 Deltaproteobacteria bacterium | reverse complement strand
GTGGCGGACCATCATCAGCAGCTTCAGCGTCGCCGACATCAGGTCGTCGTTCTTACGGACGACCAGGCCATCCTCCCGATGGTAGAGGCGGAACTCGTCGAACCAGTCGACCAGGTGCTTCGCGACCTTCAGCCGCCCGGTCTGTATGCGGTCGAACATCAGCGTGAGGCCGTTCTCTAGCGAGATGCCGCCGTCGCCCTCCTTCTGCCCCTTCGCGGGCGCGTGTGTCGCGCGCTCCCTGAACATATTCACGCCCATGTCGCGGTACTGCTGCGCGTGGGTGATGCCGCTGCCGCGGCTGTCGCGGGTCTCGCCGTCATGCGGCCAGAAGACCGGTATCCAGAGGCCCTTGGAGCGGATCGTTACCGCATTCACCGCCGGCGCGGACTCGCGCTTCTTGTAGCAGTCGTAGATGTGAATCGTGTCCGTGTCCCGGTCCCACGTGCCCCAGACCACCGCGAACGGGTGGTCGTACCCGAAGTCGAGGCCGGCGCCGCGGGGCCAGAAGTTCGGGATCTGCAGTGGCGGCTCCGCCACCATCGCGTCCTCGAAGGGGAAGATCCGGCCGGAGCCGAGGATCGGAATCCCTTTGGCGCGCGCGTCGCGCTCGTGACTCGGGTAGGCGGCGACGATGCGCTTGCGCTGCTCCGGCGTGTAGTGGAGCGCGTCCTCGATCGTCATCGTCGTGACGTGCGTGCCGGCTGCCTTATCGATCAGGAAGCGGCGGACCACGTCGCTCATGCCGAGCAACGGGGTGAACGTCATGAAGGCAATCCCGCCGGTAGCGTTCGTGCGGGTGAGCCCTTCGGTGTAAATCTCCTGCTTCTCCGGCTCTTCGTCGAACCAGATCCAGTTCAGGGTGTCGCCCTGCCACCGCTCGCGACCCTGATCGTAGGACTTGAGGGTGATCCTGCTCGTCCCGTCCGACAGCCGGTGTGGGTTGTCGAAGAAGGGGATGTGCTTGACGGTGATCGTCTCGACGGAGTCCGCAACCCCGTGGGCTGCCTTCTTGATCCCGTCCGGGATGAGCATCGCCTTCGGGATGGCGCCGGTCCCCCAACTCCCGGGGAGCCCGAGCAGCATCCGCTGGACGCTGTCCCGCGTCCCCTGGCTCGTGATCGAGGCGGCCCACCCGACGGTGGGCTTCCTGAACATCGCGCCCGGCCACCACGAGGGGTATAGGCCAGTGGCGTGCATCGCCACCTCGCGCGAAGCCGAGAGCGTGTTGTGGGTGACAATGAAGTCGCGCGTCACATACAGCTGCGACGGGTGTGCGACCGATATGCAGACCGCCTCGGCGGGCTCGACGTCACGGAAGGCGACGATGAGATTATGATCCGTCGTCGAGGTCGGGCGGATGTAGCGCGCGAGCTTTCGATCGAGCCTGAAGATTGGAACGTGCGGGAGGCGGATCACGGCCGTGTAGGCGCGCTTGCCGACTTTCTTCTCGCCGCGGTGCGTGTACTTCGGCACCCGGCTTTTGATGTATGCCTTGCCGCCGAAGGAACGCGCGAGGAAAAGGACATCCTCGGCGAGGCCCTTCGATATCGAGGTGAAGCTGGTGTTACCGGACTTCTCGCAGGTGCCGTCCGTATCCATCAGCCCCTGCAGCACAGCGAGCCTGACCTCGGCGCTGTTCCACAGGTACCGGTGCGGTACGCGCTTCGTCGCGGACCCGTGTCCGAGGACATCGAGCAAGCGCAGCTGATCCTTCAGCGCCGCGGCCCGGATCGCGTTGTAGTCGTACCGGCTGCGATGGACGAGTGCTCCGCCGAAGCGCTCGACCTCGGTCCGCACGGCGTCGAGTACCGATGCGTCCGCGCTGGTGATCGTCACACCATGCGTCAGCCCACCGTCACCTAGCAGAACGCCGAGCACGTAGGGCGCCACCGGCACGGGACCGCTCGCGAACTCGCAGACGCCAACCGCCGGGGTTGCGTACCGGTTTCCGGGTGTTGGCGTATCGCCGTATTTCGCGCGCATCTGCGCGGTCGTCAGGACCTCCCACTCGCCGTGGCGGGGGTTCGGCGCCGGGGTTGACGGCCGCTTGCCGTTGCGCATCGGGTGCGACTTACTCGTCGTGCGGAAGCGCGTCGCAGGCGTTTGGACGCACCAGAGGTGCTCCGGGTCGGCGATGATTTTCTGGCCGTAGCAAAACTCCAGCTCGACCAGCGGGTGTACGCCCTGCGGGAAGACGCCAATGACTCGTGTCGGCGAGCCGTCGCCGGCAATGACTTCGTCACCGACCTGCAGCCCACCGATCGGTACCCAGCCCGTCGGGGTGAGGACCGGTTCGTCGAATCGGAGCCGTTTGCCCAGCTGATTCCCGGCGATCAGCAGGCGCTCGCGGACGTCAGGGTTCGCGCCCGCGGCATGGAACTCGAGCTGCTTCGGGTAGGGCTTGTACTGCGCCAGCAGGTTCTGCGCGAGCTGGCGATCGATCGCGTTAAGCTGCCTCTGGAGGGAGGCAGCCTCTTCCGCGAGCGAGATCACTGGATAGTCGGCGACCCATCGCCCGCGCCGCGCGCGCCGCACCAAACCGTAGAAGGCAGCGGCCACCCCGGTGCGGGCGGCGGGTACCACGGCGACTCATCCCAGATCCAGACCCAGCGGCCGCGGGGCGGGGGCGGGGGCAGGGGTGCGGGTGCGGGCGGGGGCGGCGGTGCGGGCGGGATGTAGACGACATTCGGGTGGCGGCCGGGGTAGTATTGCGGGAGCTCGCCGCCGGAGGAAATCGTCACGGTCGGCGGGTTGGCCTTGTACTCGTCGAGCGTTCTCAAGCGGGGGCTCCGTGGTTGGGTGTAAGCGGTGGCTTCTCCCCTCTTCACAGCCGAGCTAAGAGGGGCTACGCGGGCTCGGCTTCGATCCTGATCACAGCCACCTATCAGGACTTGCTCGGTGACAGAGGTCCCGCGGCATCGCTGCCGAAGGTCCTCCGGTGCTCCCCCTACACGTGGTAGGTGAGGCTGTAAGAAAATTGGCGGCAGCGGGCGCGGACCGAGTAGGCCCGACGAGGGGTAGCCCGTGCTTTATTCCCTCGCCAGCCCGTAGGGGCAATTCGAGGTACTTCGCGCCGTAAAACGGTTGTTAGACGAGGCCCAGAGGCGGCGACGCGAGGTAGCGCACCGCGGCCTCCAGCGTCTCGGGGTCGTCCTTGAAACGTCCAAGGCCGAGGTTGCATTGGTCGCAGAGCACACCCCGCGGCAAACCGGTGAGGTGATCGTGATCGGCGTGGACCTTCTTGGCCGGCATCGGCACGAGGTCCTCGGCGCAGATCGCGCAGCGGCCTTCTTGGCGCTCGAGCGCGAGAGCGTACAGAGCAGGGGTAAAGCCGTTTTTAAGCCGGCGTTTGTCTCGGCGGGCGGCGATCCAGTAGGTGTATTTTTCCGCTTGTTTTTCTGCTTGGCTCGATTGACGTTTTAGCTTTTTAATCTGTGTCCTACGGCGTTTATGCTCCGCGACCATCTTCACCAAATCGCCCATCGCTTGAACCTCGAACCTGTGCGGTTTCGCAAGTTGATAAATGCCAAAAAAAAATTTGAACCGCGGACCCACACATAGGAGCTATGGATGGCCTCCAGCGCGGATCTGGTTCCATAAAGCGGGCCTGCCGGGGGTGGCCGCGATCACCCGGCCCGAATCTCAAGGAAGGGGGTGGGGGTCTCTGAACAGCCGTTAGGACCAGGGCGGGGCGTGGATCACACCACTTTTACCCCAACCAGACGCTAACCTGTTGATGCGTAACGCTGCGCTGGTGCCCTTAACGGGACTCGTGCTA
>JAUYMQ010000341.1 GCA_030698575.1 Deltaproteobacteria bacterium | reverse complement strand
AAACCGATCGGCTACCGCGTGACGCGGCTCGCCCAGGGAATTCCCACGGGGGGCGATCTCGAATACGTCGATCCCCTCAGTATTGCGAAGAGCCTGGAAAACCGCCGGGATCTGTGAGGCGCGCCCGGACGGTGCCGAAAGGGCCCAGGGAGGGCCGTCGCAGGGCTTTCCTGACCCCCGCAAGCACTGCGGAAGCCGTCCTAAAGATCTCTTTCCAGATGCCGAAGAAGTCTTTGTCTTACTGGGGAAATGCTTGCCCGGCCAAAGGCCCCTCTGTTAGGCTGAGCCCCCTCGCGCACGCACCCCGGAAGGGCGGTGGGGCGCCGGGAAGCCTATCCCCGTAGTTAAGCGACGCGGAGCCCGACGCGATGGTCAACGGCCAGTTCGTGATGCGCGAGGAAGAGTATGGCCAGATCATCCAGGTGATCGGACGGCTCATCCGCGAAGCCAACGCCAAGTCGATCTTCCTCGTCGACAAGAGCGGTCAGCTCGTGGCGGAGTGCGGCGAGCTGAAGAACATCGACACGGCAGGGCTGGCGTCGCTCACGGCGGGCAACTTCGCCGCATCGGGTGGCCTGGCGAAGCTCCTGGGCGAGAAAGAGTTCCCCGTGCACTTCCATCAGGGGGAACGTGACAACCTTCACATGAGTTTGGTCGGAGACCGCACAATCCTCGTGGTGGTCTTCGACGAGCGATCAAGCCTGGGTCTCGTCAAGCTTCGCGTCAAGAAGGCAAACGATGAACTCGCCAGCATCCTCGAGAAGCTGAAGAAGAAGGATGGTGCTGGAGGGGCCGATACCCCGTTCGCGGATATCACGGACGAGGACATCGACAACCTTTTCAACGATTAGCAGCGGTAACGCGCAGACAAACTGAGTTTCGGGGAACGTCCCGCATGTCCTTCATAAACTATTCGTCACGCGAAATTAACTGCAAGATCGTCTACTACGGTCCCGGTCTGTGCGGGAAGACGACCAACTTGCAGTACATCTACAACAAGACGAACCCCGAGGCGAAGGGGAAGATGATCTCGCTCGCGACCGAGACCGAGCGGACGCTCTTCTTCGACTTTCTCCCGCTCTCGCTGGGCGAGATTCGCGGTTTCCGCACGCGGTTCCACCTCTACACGGTGCCGGGCCAGGTCTTCTACGACGCCAGCCGGAAGCTCATCCTGAAGGGGGTCGATGGCGTGGTCTTCGTGGCGGACAGCCAGGAAGAGCGGCTGGAAGCGAACATGGAAAGCGCCGAGAACCTGCGCGCGAATCTGAAGGAACAGGGATACGATCTTGACCAGATCCCCTACGTGATCCAGTACAACAAGCGCGACCTTCCCAGCGCGATGCCCCTTGCCGAGCTCCAGAGCCTGATCAACCCGACCGGCAACGTGACCGAGTTCGAGGCCGTGGCCCGGGGCGGGAAGGGCGTCTTCGACACGCTGAAGACCATCGCCCGCCTCATCCTCATAGAACTCAAGCGCGGCTCCCGGTAGACGGCTCCGCCTGCTCGTCCCCACCGCCAGACACCGCGCGCACCTCCCGTGCGCCGCCACCCGCATGTCCTCGCGAGCAGCGCCGCCACCCGCATGTCATTGCGAGCAGCGCCGCCACCCGCATGTCATTGCGAGGAGGGGCCAGAGGCCCCGACGAAGCAATCCCCCGCGCGGCGGTTGTTGACGGCTCCGGTCGCAAGCGGCTATCGTTTGCCCGCCTTTCCCTTGAGGGCCCTTAGCTCAGTCGGTTAGAGCGACCCGCTCATAACGGGTTGGTCCCAGGTTCGAGTCCTGGAGGGCCCACCATTTTGCCAAATCCTCCGGGCAGCGTATTATGTGCCCATGTCCTTCCTCTGGCAGAGCCGCCACCGCTTCCCACGTCCCGCACAAGAAAACAGATGAACGAGACCCTCGATAAACTCAGGCGACTGCAGGACGACGACAGCCTCATCGGCTCTCTCAAGGCGGAGATCTCCACGCAGCCGCAAAAACTCGCGGAGATTTCCGCGAAGCGGGATGCCGCGCACGCCGAGGTAAAGGCGGCGGAGGTGCACCTCGAAGGCATCGAGCACAACCGGCGCGATCGGGAAGGCGAAGCCCAGACGGAAGGCGAGCGCCTCAAGAAGTACAAGACACAGCTCAGCCAGGTGAAGACGAACAAGGAATATACGACGATGCTCCACGAGATCGAGACGACGGAGAAGAAGATTGGAGATCTTGAGGAGCAGATCCTGATCGGCATGGAGGAGGCCGACGCCGGCAAGACGAGGCTCGCCGGGGCGAAGGCGTCGGCGGCCCTCACCGAGCAGACCTGTCGCGAAGAAGAAGAGAAGGTACGCGCTCGAACCGCGGACGCGGAAGGCGAGCTGGCGGCGGCCGAAGCTGATCGAAAAGGGCTCGCCGGAGAAATCGATGCCGAGACACTCGGGCGTTACGAGAAGGTTCGTTCAGCCAGGCGGGGCATAGCCGTGGCCCGCGTGCGCGATTCAATCTGCCAGGCTTGCGGAGGAGAGCTGCTCCGCCAGATCTATAACGATCTCTTCAAGGACGATGCGATCCACACCTGCCCCGGCTGCCAGCGCATCATTTACGTCGCTCCCGAAGCTGAAGAGGGGAAAGGCTGACATGGGCGGCGTCGATCCGGAGCTGCGCGCCCGCGCGCTGCGCACCCTGGCCGAGACTCTCGACGCGGAAGCTACGCTCGCAAGACTTCCCGGGCTCACCCGCGATACTCTCCGCGCCATCCTGCTCGAGGCCTCCGCGGCGGTCGATCTGCCCAAGGGGCCGGTGAAGGCGCGAAAGGTGGTCCTCTATACCGACGGCGCCTCGCGGGGCAATCCGGGGCTCTCGGGGGCTGGAGCGTTCCTCACGACGGAGGACGGGCGCGTGGTCTCGCGAGTTGCGATGTTCCTCGGTGAGATGACGAACAACATGGCCGAGTACACCGCGCTTCTGATCGGCCTGAAGGAGGCACGGCGGATCGGGGCCGAGGAGATCACTATCCGGAGTGATTCGGAGCTTCTCGTGAGGCAGCTCGACGGCCGCTACAAGGTCAAGAACGAAACGCTGAAGATTCTGCACGGCTCAGCCCTGGATCTCCTCGCCGGCTTCAAGCGATGGAAGGCGGCACACATTCGCCGCGAAAAAAACGAAGAGGCTGATCGGCTGGCCAATCAGGCCATCGACGAACGGCCCTGAAGGCTCACGTTGCCATCCCGGTTCACGGGACGCTACACTTCGAGTGCCATGAGCGAACACGAGCATGCCAACGAAAATAACGGGTCGGCCCCGGAGCCCCGGAAGCCGGTCGCATCCGTCCGCAAAACCGAGCCCGAGACGGTGCTCATCACCGGCATCTCTGGCGGCCAGGGACGGCTGCTGACCCAGCGCCTGAGCGACAACTATCGCGTTGTCGGCGTCGATCGCCTTCCCTGGGAAGGGCATCCCTCCAAGGTCACCATTTACCAGACTGATCTCCGCAAGCGCGCCTTCGAGGAAATCTTCCGGAAGGAGCGCCCCAGCGTGGTCGTGCACCTCGCCTTCGTCCGCCACTTCAAGATCGATCCGCAGGTCCGTCACGAGGTGAACGTGATGGGCACGAAACGGGTGATGGAGTTCTGCCACAAGCACGGCGTGAAGCAGTTCGTGCTTCTCTCGAGCCATTACGTCTACGGCGCGCTGCCGGAGAACCCATACTTCCTCGACGAAGACGCCCCGCTCAACGCAAGCCGCACTTATCCCGAGATCCGTGATCTCGTCGAGACCGACAGCATCGCCACCACCTTCCTCTGGAAGTACCCCGACATCCACTCGGTGGTGATACGCCCGGTGAACATCCTGGGATTTTACGTGCGCTCGGCTGTCTCTCGATACCTGAAGCTCAAGCGCATCCCCATGATGTGGGGCTTCGATCCGATGACACAGTTCATTCACGAGGAGGACGTGGCCGAGGCGATCGCGCTCGCAATCGAGAAGCAGCTCAGAGGTGTGTTCAACGTGACCGGCCCCGGCGCGGTGCCGCTCAGCGTCGCCATCCGCGAGACGGGTGGCAAGACGCTTGCGCTTCCCGAGCCGGTCGCGCGCCTCCTG
>JAUYMQ010000335.1 GCA_030698575.1 Deltaproteobacteria bacterium | reverse complement strand
GGACTCCCAGCCCACCTGGCGGTTCTTGCCCGCGATCTCCAGCAGATATGGCATGTTCGCCGTCCGGCCGCCGTAGAAGACCGTGGGCCTGAAGACGTTGAGAACAAGCGGGTACTCCGTCCCCTCTTCCATGGTTACGGGCGGCTGGAAGCCCTGGAATTTTCTCTCACCGTCCGTGGCACTCGTGTTCTCAGCCGAGGCCGGGACGGCCGAAGCGGACGGGCGCCGCGGTGAGTCGGTCAGCGCCGCCCGAACCGTGTCGGAACAGAACTCGAATTTGCCCGATGGCGTCTTGAGCGTTCGGCCCCAGTCCTCGAAGCGGTACTCAGGATCCCACCAGGCGCCACGTTCGAGAAGCGCGTCCCAGAACTCGTCGAAAGTAGCCGGCAGGGCGGTCCCCTCAGCTTTGCGGAACGATTCGTACCAGGGAGATTCCACCGCGGCGGCCATCATGCCGCGGCCGGCTTCGTGCACGCCCCGGATCCGCTCCTTGAGGAAGCTCTCGGTGTCCTTCCAGGGAAGCGCCTTGCGCACGGGATCGCCAAGCGCCTCGGACAGGGCGAACAGCACGTCCGATGTGGCGCGCGTATCGTAGAGGGGCGAGCGAACGGGGCGCCGGACACCAAGCACCGGAAATCCGACATTGCGCGGCGTCGGGTCATCCTGCCACCTCTCCAGATACGTGTGATCGGGCAGCACGAGATCGGCCGCACGCGTGCTCTCGTCGATGAAGGGCGAGAAGCTGACGACGAGCGGGACCTTCCGCAGGGCCTCCTCCATCCGGACCTCCCTCGGGAGCGAGAAGCAAGGATTGGTCTGGTAGAGGAAGACTGCCTCCGCCGGATATGGCTCTCCGCTGAGAATGGCTTGCGGCAGGTGTTGGATGGCGCTGCTCGCCGCGAGCGGCGCATCCCTGGAGTCCACGCCGTCGAGCCTGGGCCGGCCGCGGCCGCGCTCCGCAATTTCGTTCCGGGGAAGCGCCTCAAACGGAGTAAAGGGGACCCCCGAAGGAAAGAGGGTTCCGCCGGGCCGATCCACGCTTCCGACCAGCGCGTTCAGACATTGAACCGCCCACTGGGTGTACACGCCGTTCGAGTAACGGGCGGCGCCGCGGTCCGCCATCGCGATGGCCGGCCGCGCGCTCGCGAACTCTCTCGCGATGCGAGCCACCGTTAATTTTGGGACGCCCGTCAGGCTCTCGACCACCGCGGGTGGATAGTCGCGCATCACCATCTCGCGGAACCCCTCCTGGGAGCGCCCCGAACGGTCCGTCCAGTCTTCGAAGCCGTAGGCGTGCTCCCGGACGAACGCCTCGTCGTAAAGCCCGTCCTTGATGATCACGTGTGCGATGCCGAGCGCGAGGGCGCCGTCCGTTCCGGAACGAATGGGGACCCACGTGTCCGCTTTCGCGGCCGTCGCCGAGAAGCGGGTATCGACCTGGGTGATCTTGCCGCGGCGGCCGGGGCGTCCCTGGCGTAGCTCGGCCTGCGCGCGCATCTGCCAGACCGGAGACCAGCTCGCCTCGAGGAGGCTCACCCCGAAACTCAGGACATAGTTCGTGCGGTCGATGTCGTAGCCAATGTGGCCCGCGATCCCCTGCGTCAAGTGCAACACGGAGTCCGAGGCCACGCAGCCCAGTGTCGTTGCGACGTAGTTGGGAGAGCCGTAAGCGGCAAGGAAGCGATCCCACAGGTTGCGCATGAGCCCGCGATACTGCCCGCCGATCACGACCAGCCCCTCGGGATGACCGCTCTCGCGCAGAGGCCCGAGTTTCTCCGCCACGAGGCCGATCGCCTCGTCCCAGGAGATCTCCGCCCACTTGTTCTCACCACGGCCGCCTGCGCGCTTCATCGGTCGCCGGATACGATCGGGATCGTAGAGGGCCTGGAGCCCGCTCGCGCCCTTCGGACACAGGCCGCCCTGGTTAACGGGGTGATCCGGGTTCCCCCTTACCTTGACCGGCCAGCCATCCAGAACACGTACGCGAATACCACATCCGCCCGGACAGAGCTGGCAGACGGAATTCACCCATGTCTCGACGCCCGGCCCCGGCCACTGGTGCTCGCTCTCGCTCACCGCGGCGGCCAGCTCGCCGATCTCGACCGGAAGCAGCGACACCCCCGCGGCTGCGGCCGTCAAGGCGAGGAACTTACGCCGTGTGAACTCCATCCGGGTCTCCTATCGGTGGCAGAGCAGGCAGTCGTTACTCGCCTCGTGCTCCTCGTGGCAGTCCATGCACCATTTCATCGTGAACTCGTAAGGAGGGTTTCCGGGGAGCGACAGCGACTCCGCGATGTCCCCGTGGCAGGTGGCGCACTCGACTTCTTCGAGCGTCGCGTGCCGGTAGTGGGAGAAGTAGGTGTTCGGAGGGAGAGGCGGGAGGGGAACCCAGGGGATCTCCCTCTCCTCCTCCTCGTAAACGATCAGCTTCTCCTCCTCCTTCTGATCTTCCGGCTTCTCCGACTGGACGCCGTCGTGGCAGTCCAGGCAGTTTTCCAGAGTGGGCGTCCCCGCCGCCCTATGCTCCATCACATACACGTGGCACCCCTCACAGGTCGATTCCTCGAAGTGTGCTTTGTGGCTGAAGCGCATGGGCTGCGCGCGGGGCTCCGGACCGAAACGTGGCAAGACGTTGAGATAAAGGATGGCCCCGAGGAAAGCGGCCGTAACCAGCCAGAACAGTGCTCTCCCCACGGGCCATTCCCCTATCCGAAGTCACAATCTACATATCCGCGAATCTATCGACTCTCCCTTACTTTGCGAAGGTGCGGATGTAGGTGATGAGATCCGTGATTTGCTCATCCGAAAGCTGGTTCTTGCCGCTGCCGTAGGAGGGCATGGGCTTCTTGCCTTCCTTGGTCTGATCAATCAGTTCCTGATCGGTGAACTCAGCCATCTTTGCCTTGTCCGTGTAGTCCCTCGGCTTCTTCTTGAGAGTCTTCCCCTTCTTGCCGTCACCCTTGCCGGTCAGGCCGTGGCACTTCGCGCACTTGTCATCGTAGAGGGCTTTCGTAGCCACTTCATCGTAAGCGCTCGCCGACGGCGTCATCGACGGAGCCAAGAGCAGGCCAGCAGTGAAGAGGCAAGCCATGATGATCGTGCCCAACTTGAAGTTTCGCATCAGCGTCTCCTTTCATTCCGGTTAGCGGGACATGGCCGGAAGCTTCCGACCAGACAATTGTGACGCAGGAAGGTGCGCCTCATTCAGCTTCCGATCCTAACAGGGCCTTCGCGGCAGCCATATCAACGGCCCACGCCGAGGCTGCCGGCCACAGGGCGAGTTGTGTTTCAATTTAGTTGAGCGCCGGAGACGTTTCGACGCGCTCCTCATTCACGATTTCTATCTCGGCCTCCTCGCGATCCAGGAGAGGCAAGATGACGATGCAGGCGATGTAGATAAGCGCTCCCAGCGCGTATATGCCCAGAAAGACGGCGAACTCCTT
>JAUYMQ010000303.1 GCA_030698575.1 Deltaproteobacteria bacterium | reverse complement strand
CGAAGCCGAGCCTCCCAATCCCTGAAATGATCGATCAGGCGGAAGTGAGATCCCTGACGGCCTCCGGTTGTTGACAGGGGCCGCGATCGGTATAGTCAGCCGGCGATCGACGACAACTCCGTCCACGGGGGAGCAGGGTGTCGAATAAGGGCCCCATTGATCTGAGTCAGTACCGGGTTCCCAGGCTGGGGCGCTTCCTGCCCAGCGGCGGGTTTCCCGTGGTTGTCGTGATCCTCGTCGTTTTTATCATCTTCACATCCTGGTACCAGATCGGACCGGAGAGCGTCGGTGTCGTCCTCCGGCTCGGCGCCTACAACCGCACAGTCGACCCGGGGCTCCACTTCAAGCTGCCCATGGGCATCGAGCGCGTCTACACGGTGCAGACCCAGCGCCAGATGAAAGAGGAGTTCGGATTTCGCACCCTGCGCCCGGGAATAAACACGCAGTACGCGGTGGGCGACTTCGACGACGAATCGCTGATGCTTACCGGAGATTTGAACGTTGCGGTCGTCGAATGGACCGTGCAGTTCCGCATCGTCGATCCTTACAAGTTTCTCTTCCGTGTGCGCGACGTGGGCGAGACCTTCCGCTACATGACGCAGGCGGTGATGCGCGAGGTTGTGGGTGATCGCACGGTGAACGAGGTCCTCACCGTAGGCCGTTCCGAGCTGGCCCTTGATGTGGCCGACCGGCTGCAGTTGCTCTGTGATCAGTACGAAACCGGGCTGCGCGTCGACCAGGTGATCCTCCAGGACGTGACGCCGCCCGAAGAGGTCAAGCCCTCCTTCAACGAGGTCAACCAGGCGCAGCAAGAGAAGGAGAAGCTGATCAACCAGGCGCGCGCGGAATACAACCGTGTGATCCCGAAGGCGCGCGGCGAGGCCCTGCAGACCGTCCAGCAGGCCGAAGGATACGCGATCAACCGCGTGAATCGCGCCAAGGGCGAGGCGGAGCGGTTCAAGCGCCTCTACGCCGAGTACCAGAAGGCCCCCGAGGTCACGAGCCGGCGGATGTACGTCGAAATGATGGAAGAGGTGCTTCCCAAAGTCGGCCACAAGATCATTGTGGACGACAAGGCGAAGAACATCATCCCGCTGCTGCCGCTCGGCGAGAATCTGTTCGGATCAAAGGAAGAGAAGGGGGACGGATCGTGAAGGGCGGACTCGCAGCAGTGATTGTGATTGCGGTGCTCATCGTCGTGAGCAGCGCCGTCTTCATCGTTGATGAGACGCAGCAGGTGGTCATCACGCAGTTCGGGCGTCCCGTCGGGAAGCCGATCAAGAACCCGGGTGTGCATTTCAAGATGCCCTTCGTTCAGGAGGCGCACTTCTTTGACAAGCGGTTCCTCGAGTGGAACGGCGACCCGAACCAGGTCCCTACCAAAGACAAGCGTTTCATTCTGGTTGATACTTACGCGCGCTGGCGAATCTCGCAGCCGCTGCTCTTCTTCCAGCGCCTCCGGGACGAACGGGGCGGCCAGTCGCGGCTCGACGACATCATCGACGGCGAGACCCGCAACGCCGTGGCGTCGCACAACCTGGTGGAGATAGTGCGATCGACCAATCGCGAGGTCCAGATCGATCCCGACCTGGCGAAGGAAGAGCAGATCACGCGCCTCGGCGAGGTGAAGAGCGGCCGCGCAGGAATCATGGCGCTTATCCTCACGCAGGTTCAGAAACGCACCTCCGATCTCGGGATCGAGGTGGTGGATATGCGCTTCAAGCGGATCAATTACAATGAGACCGTCCGCGCGACGGTTTATGAGCGGATGATCGCCGAGCGAAAGCGCATCGCCGAGCGGTTCCGCTCGGAAGGGCTCGGGGACAGCGCCCGCATCCGCGGAGAGAAGGAACGGGAGCTGGAGTCGATCACGTCCGACGCCTACCGCAAATCACAGGCGATCGTCGGACGCGCCGACGCGGAAGCAACGCCCATTTACGCCGACGCCTATGGGCGAGACCCGAATTTCTACAAGTTTTTCAAGACGATAGAAACTTATCCGAAGACTCTGGATAAGAATGACTGGCTGATTCTCTCGACCGAGGGCGAATTCTTCGAGTTCCTACAACGGGCGAAGTAGGCCAGAGGCAATCCCTCCTTCAGTTCACTACCCCCCACGCCGAAGTGATCTCTGATATGCCGCCTGTGCAAGAAGTAGATATCGGTTCGCTCCCCCTGGAGCGGTTCCGCCCCGCCATCGGCGACAAGCGCATGGCCGCGGTTGAGGTCGTAGCTGCCTGGGCGCGAACGGGATTCTCGAAAATCAGAGTCTGGAACGTGAACTCCACCGCCACGGGCGGCGGGGTCGCGGAGATCCTCTATTCAATCCTCCCCTACGCCCGCGACGCCGGGGTCGACGCGCGCTGGCTGGTCATCGAGGGGGATCCGGAGTTCTACGCACTCACCAAGCGGATTCACAACGGCCTGCACGGTCTCCTGGCGCAGGGCGAGGAGCCCGGGGAGGCTGATCACCCTCACTACGCCGCCGTGTCGGCCTTCAACGCGGTGGAGCTCAGGCGGTTCATCAGGCCGGGTGATCTCGTCCTTCTCCACGATCCCCAGACTGCCGGCCTCGTTTCGGCGATGGTCGAGCTCGGCGCACTCGTGATCTGGCGCTGCCACATCGGGCACGACGATCAGCAGGGCGTGATCAGCCAGACCTGGGAGTTCCTGCGCAGGTACGTCGGAAGCGCCCACGGTTACGTCTTCTCCCGCGACGCTTATGCGCCGCCCTGGATCGACCGGAGCCGGACTTTCACGGTGGCGCCCTCCATCGACCCGTTCTCTTCGAAGAATTACGAAATACCGAGGGCCACGGTCCACGCCATCCTGCGGCACGTGGGGCTCGTGAACGCCGGCCACAGCGACACTGAGCCGATTTTCAGGCGTCACAACGGCGCCGAGGCGGTCGTTCGTTCGCGGGCTGAGATCGTCAGCAACAGCCAGGTTCCCGGTTTCGACACGCCGCTGGTGGTGCAGGTTTCGCGCTGGGATCGGCTGAAGGACATGGCAGGCGTGATGCAGGGCTTCGCCGCTCACCTCAACGGTGTGGCGGACGCGCACCTCGCGCTCGTGGGCCCCGATGTTAGCGGCGTCTCGGATGATCCCGAGGGGGCAGTGGTGCTCGCGGAATGCATCGCCGCGTGGAAGGCGTTACCCCCCGCAAAACGCGCGCGGGTGCACCTCGTCTCGCTTCCCATGCAGGATATCGAGGAGAACGCGGCCATCGTGAACGCCATCCAGCGCCACGCCGCGGTGGTCGTGCAGAAGAGCCTCTATGAGGGGTTCGGGCTGACGGTGACCGAGGCCATGTGGAAGGGGCGTCCGATCGTCGCCAGCCGCGTGGGCGGGATCCAGGACCAGATCAAGAGCGGCATCCACGGCCTGCTCATTGACGATCCGAAAAACCTGAAGCAGTTCGGCGACGCGCTCCAGCGCATGCTTGGCGCGCGCGATCTGGCGCGCCGCCTCGGCCGCAACGCCCGGCGCCGGGCCATCGTGCACTTCCTCGGCGTGCGGCATCTCATCCAGTACGTCGACATCTTCCGCAAGCTCACAGGCTGACCAATCCCCGGTTCAGAATTGAGCAGGGTGTGCCGCCCTCGCGGACGGATCTGCCCTCAGGCGCCTGAGTCGATGAGGTGGTGTGCGATGAGATCGGCCATGGCCATGGTCGGGATCATCGTGTGGGTGGAGGCGCTGCTGGGAAAGAGGCTCGCGTCGCAGATGGTGACTCCCTTCACGCCGTACATTCGCCCGCGGCTGTCGGCCACGCAGGTTTTCTCATCTTCCCCCATCCGGCAGGTGCCCTGGCAGTGGGCGCTCACCAGCCGCGCCGACGAGACGGCGAGCGGCGCATTCGCGGCGGCCTTTTCGGCCTTCTTCAGGCTCCGGATCACCTCGGCAGTCTCGTCGGCCCAGAGAACGGCCTCCGCGCCCGCCTCCAGGTAGCAGCGCGCCGCCGCAGCAATTCCCTTCCGCGCATTCTTCCGCCAGAGATCCTGCACGGTGTAGGTAATCTTCGCGCCGCCGCCTTTCTGGGCGCTCACGAATCCGTCGCCGGGCCGGTCGGGAACGAGGATGAGCGCCGTCGCGGTGTTCGCGAACCTTTCGAAGAGCTGCCGGTGCGCCGCTCCGATGCCCGGGAAGATGAACGACGCGAAGCCCGGGCCTCCGCTGATCCCCTCCATCCGGTACCCGCCCAGGCCGTGCTTGGCGGTGTTGTGATCAAATGCGTCGACATAGGTGGACTGGGGGATCCCCTTCCAGGCGACGACGGATTCGGGAAACAGTGCGATGAAGGGAATCTGCGGCTGCAGGGTGAGGTTGCGGCCCACCTGCTCGCCGCCCAGACCGGACCGCGCGAGCAGGAGCGGCGTGTGGATCGCGCCGGCGGAAACCACGATGTGCTCCGCCTCGATCTCGATGGGATAGGTGGCGATCCCCCGCTCCCTGTCCAGGATCGAACCACGCACACCGGTGGCGGCCCCGTTGTTGACGACGATGCGATCGGCGCGCGCGTCGGCGTAGATACGGGCGCCGGCGGCAAGCGCACGGGGGATGTAGTTCAGATGCGCCCCCTTCTTGGCGTTCACCGGGCAGCCGATCAGGCAGGTGCCGATGCCGGCGCAGCCCGTCCGGTTGGTGCGGAAGGTGCCCCCCTTCATCGAGAGCTTCGTCGCGCCCTCGAGGAGGAGCGCGTTGTTCCGGTTGATCTGCCCTTCCAGGATGTCGGTCACGCCGAGCGCGCGCTCGACGCGTGAATAGGAATCGCGGAGCGTCTTCTCGTTCACGCCTTCCACGTCGTAAACGGTGCCCCAGTGCTCCAGCACTTCGGGCGGAATGCGCGTGCAATCGGCCGCGTTGATGAGGGTGCTTCCGCCCACGGCGCGTCCCTGCAGGACGTTCACCCCGCCGTCGGCGGAAAACTGCCCGCCGCCGTCGCGGTAGAGCAGCGGGTACATCTCTCCTTCGCGGCCCGTGAAATCCCGCGCCGTGAAATTGCCGCCCTCTTCGAGAACCACGACGTCCTTGCCCGACTCGGCGAGTAGCGCCGCCATCACGGCGCCGCCGGAGCCGCTGCCGATAACGCAGACATCGGCCCGATCCTTCGTGGCGCTGGTGACCTCGCGGCCGACCCTTATCATTTCTTCCCCCCGCGCCGCTCGAAGACGGCGCCCGGCCCCTCGTATCCCAGTGGGGCCCAGGTTGCCGGCTGCGAGTAGGCGGTGAAGAGAATGGACTGCTTGATGCCCGCGTACACCTGGCGGCGGATGAGAAGCGCGCTCGCGGCCATGTCCCGAAGAATTTGATCGCGTGCTTCGGCGGAGCGCGTGCTGAACCGACCCGGCGGGAAGGAAAAGAGCAGCGGCGAGAATTCGAGAAACCGGACCGCGTCGATAAAGAGAGACCTGATCCAGGGTGGCACGCGGGCGAGATCCTGGTCGAAGAGAATCGTGACGGCGTCGGCGCCGCCGGGATAGTTCATGCCGTCCATGATGCGATCGGCCGCGGCCGAGAGGGTCGCGAATTCGACGGGGCCCAGGGCGCGGAGATCGGGGGGCGCGGCTCGCCCGGGTGAGCAGGCGGGGAGAAGAGCCTGGGCCAGAGTGAGTCCAGCGAGGCCGGCGGCGGAACGCCGGATGAAGTCCCGCCGGTTCATGCCGGACAGCGCGCGCTCGAGGGGGATCACGGGTTGCCGGCTTGGGCCTGTAGATTCGATAGATTGGTGGCGGCGATCCATCATGCGGGCAGTGGCCCTCCGCTCGGGTTGGACCGGACCAGAATGGGACAAGGGTCCGGGTGCGTCAAGGGGAGGGGGGCATTGCGCGCAACATCCGTGGCGGTGACCGTCGCAAGTGGATGTGCTAAGGGGTGGATGAGCCTAGAATGGAAGCGGGGGAAACATGCGCGACATGCGGCGCAGGAAGTTCTGGGGCTGGGGCGTGGAGGGCGGCGGGCCGGATGAAGCCGTGACGCGCCCGCTCATCAAGCGCGCTTGCGAGACCTTCGGCATCGCCGCGCCGGAAGCGATCCTCGCGCCGCAGATCGGCGAGATCGCCCTGCCGGCGAATCGCATTCGCGAGGGCGCCGACTCGCTAGGGCGCTGCGGCGCCACCGACGATCCCCTCGAGCGCGCGGGCCACACCTACGGAAAGGGCCTGCGTGATCTGCTGCGCGCATTCGACCGCGACTTCGCCGCGGCGCCCGATCTGGTCTGTTACCCCGCGAGCGAGGAAGAGGTCGTACAGGTGCTCGACACCTGCGACCGCCACGGCTACGCGGTCGTTCCTTACGGAGGCGGGAGCAGCGTGGTCGGCGGTGTCGAGCCCCGCGGCCTCCGCGAGCGCTATCCCGGTGTCGTGAGCCTCGACCTCTCCCGCCTCGGCAAACTTCTCGATCTCGATCGCGAGAGCCGCCTCGCGCGCTTCCAGGCAGGCGCGCTCGGCCCCGGGCTCGAGGCGCAGCTCCGGGGCGAGGGGCTCACTCTCCGGCACTTCCCGCAGTCCTTCGAGTTCTCGTCGCTGGGCGGGTGGATCGCCACTCGTTCCGGCGGGCACTTCGCGACCGTGTTCACGCACATCGACGATTTCACCCACAGCATCCGCGCCGTCACGCCCGCGGGCATCATTGAGACCCGCAGCCTTCCGTCGAGCGGGGCGGGGCCGGAGCCCAAGCGGCTGCTGTTCGGCAGCGAGGGAAGCCTCGGCGTCATCACCGAGGCCTCCATGCGCGTCCTGCGCCGGCCCGTCTTTCGCGCCAGCGCCACCGTGGCCTTCCAGGATTTCCGGCAGGCGGTGGAGGCGGCGCGCGATCTCGCCCAATCCGATCTCCATCCGTCGAACTGCCGGCTCCTCGACCCGGGCGAGGCGATGCTGAACAGCGTGCGCAGTGACGGGAGCGCGGTGCTGCTCGTCGCCTTCGAGTCGGCGGATCACCCGCTCGGCCCCTGGCTCGACCGGGCCCTCGAGATCGCCCTGGGCCGGGGCGGCAGCGTCGCCGGCGACACGCGGGTAAGTGAGGGGGAGAGCGACAGGGCGGGCAGCGGGGGGGCGGGGCGGCCCGAAGAAGCAGGCCAGTGGCGCCGGATGTTCCTCGACGCCCCCTACATTCGGGACCATCTGGTGCGCGCCGGGTTCATTCCGGACACCTTCGAGACCGCCTGCACCTGGTCGGGCTTCGAGAAATTCCACGCAGGCGTGAAGGAGGCGGTGACTGACGCTCTCGACCGCGTGTGCGGCGGCGGCATGCTCACCTGCCGCTTCACGCACGTTTATCCGGATGGGCCCGCTCCCTACTACACGGTCATCGCCCCGGGGCGGCCCGGCGCGCGCCTTGCGCAGTGGGACGCGATCAAGGAGGCGGCGTCGGAAGCCATCGACCGCCTGGGCGGGGCGACGACGCACCATCACGCTGTCGGGCGCGACCACCAGCCCTGGTATCTGAACGAATGCCCCCCGCTGGTGGCCGATGCGTTGCGCGCCGCCAAGAAGCGTCTAGATCCACGGGGCATCCTGAACCCGGGCGTTCTCTTCGACCGGCTGAACTGAGCCTCTAACGGCTTCAGTCAGCCGGACAGGGAGGCAAGTCATGCAAAAGGCAAAACTCGGTCTTTGGATCATCGTGTTCGTATTGCTGGGCGCGGGTCAGGCGATGGCCGCCGCCCCCGCCTCGATGTGGGATCTTTCCGGCACGGTCACCGCGAGAACCGGCAGTGTCTCG
>JAUYMQ010000299.1 GCA_030698575.1 Deltaproteobacteria bacterium | reverse complement strand
ATGGGCCCATACCATGAGGCGCTCCGGCGCCTGGTCCGGGATCTCAACCGCCTCTACCGGTCCGAGGCGGCTCTGCATCAAGTGGACTGCGAGCCGGCGGGCTTTCAGTGGATGGACTGCAGCGACTGGGAAGCGAGCGTGGTCTCGTTCGTCCGGCGGGCCAGGGATCCGCGAGATTTCCTCCTCTTCGTCTGCAACTTCACACCGATCCCGCGCCACCGGTACGGCGTCGGCGTGCCCGCGTCCGGCTTCTATCGTGAGCTGCTGAACACTGACGCCCAGGTCTACGGGGGGAGCAATGTGGGAAACTCGGGTGGAGTCCACGCAGAGCCCGCTCCCCACCACGGGCAGCCGCACCGCCTGGTCCTGACCCTGCCGCCGCTCGCCACGGTGGTGTTCAAGCCGTCCGGCGGATGAGGGCACGCGTCATGAACCCGATCGTCCAGGGCGGCAAGCGCAATGTGCGGATGCGTGAGCCTCCTCGTCCTGATCCTTGGGGGGCGATCGGCGGCAGGGAGGGTGCGGAGAAGACCTCGGGATCAGCCGTTGTCCCCGCGCCCGGGCGGCGCGTCGCGTTCCGCTCCCTGCGCCCGCTCGGTCAGGAGGGCGGTCAGCTCCCCACCCCAGATGAAGATCGCGGCCGAGACGTAGATCCAGACCAGCGAGGCCACGACGACCCCGAAGGGGCCGTAGAGGTGCCCGTAGGGGGCGAACCGCGCCAGATAGGCGCCGAAGCCCCAGCGGGCGACCTCCCACAGGGCACCGGCCGCGAGGGCGGCCGTCAGGGCCGCGCGGGAGGAGACACCCGTGTTGGGGAAGGTGCGATACGCGAAGAAGAGAACAGCGAGCAGGGTGGCGTACAGCGGGGCGCGTGCCGCCTGCCGCGCCCAGCGGAGCATCGGAGGCGCCGCGACGCCGTCCTGGCCCACGGTGGCGAGAGTGAGGAGGATGAGGGTCGCGGCCGCCAGGGCCAGCGTCAGGAGCCCCACGGTCAGGAGCGCCACCAGGTCGACGGCGAAGCCGTGGATCACGCCGCGGTACTTCGAGACGCGGAAGGCGACGTTGAGGGCACGGCGCGCGATGGAGAAGAGCTGGGTGGCGAAGACCGCCAGCATCGCGCCACCCACCAGGCCCGTCACCTTGCGCTCCCGGGTGAGGAGGGCCAGGGCGTCGAGCACCTCCCGGTTGTAGGCCGGTAGGAGGGCGGTGGCAATTCCCAGCACGTCGCCGGCGATGGCTTCGGAGGCGAGGAGGAACCCGATCCCGGAGGAGAAGAGCAGGGCCAGGGGCGCCAGGCAGAGCATGAACGAGTAGGCGAGCGCCGAGGCCAGGACGAACCCCTGGTCCTCGACGAAGCGCCGGGTGGCCTGGACGAGGTCGCCCAGCGCCCGGAGGAGCGCGGCACCCGATCGCTTCTCGTGGCTCACGGTGGCTGTCTCGGGTCTCTCTCAGCGAAAGCTCGGCCCTGCGCCTTCGCGCCGGCCGCCCCCAAGGATAGGCCGGCCCAGGCGAGCCCCACAAGACCCTTGCGGGCCCGCGCCCCCGCCGGGGGATACTGTGGGTATCGTGGACTGGCGAAGCGGGGGGATCGGTGGGCAAGCACGGCCCCGCGACCCAGATCGGCGCCGCGCTGGCCTCGGGACTCGCATCGCTCCTGGCACTGCGCCCCGAGGACCGCAGGGAAGTCGTGGTCTGCGGGATCAGCGCCGGGTTTGCCGCGGTGTTCGGGACGCCGATCGCCGGATGCATCTTCGGGCTCGACCGAGGGACAGCCGCCGCGCTGGGCATGGTGTCGCTGGTGGCGGGGGCGGCGAACACGCCACTGGCCGCCTCGGTGATGGCCATCGTGTTGTTCGGGCCCGCAGTGGGACCGCTGGCGGCCCTGGTGTGCATCGTGAGCTTCGTCATGGCCGGCCATCGGAGCGTCTTCGGGACCCAGGTTCTCGGTACCACGAAGAGCGGGTCGCTGCGCGCTCGAAGCGGCGCGGAGCTGAGCCACGCTGCGGTCGTGCGGGCGCCCCGACCGTAGCTCCGGCGTCTCCGGGCGCTCCGGGTGGCGTGGCACCGCCGGCGCTCACGGCGGCGCCCGGGCCGCTCCCGCCGAGCCGATCCGTGATGGCGTTCGCGCGCGTCATGATGGCGGCGCGGCGCCAACCTGTCGCGGCCTCGGGCGCGCCTCGATCCCGGCCGCGGCGCATCTGGCTTCCAAGTCCGCGCCGGGCATGACCGACGCCGGGATCGCCCGCCGCCGACCGTTGGCATCGTCCTTGCGAATCTCCCGGCGCGGGATGAGTCACACGACGCCGATCATCTACAACCTCTTCCCGACCCTCGCGGGGCCGCTTCCGCTGTGGCAGGCCCATGCGGAGCGGGCCCACGAGATGGGCTTCAACTGGCTCTACGTGAACCCGATGCACGCCCCGGGATTCTCGGGCAGCCTCTACGCGATCAAGGACTACGAGCGGCTCAATCCGGCGCTGGCCCCGGGGGAGGCCGGCGCGAGCCTGGACCGCCTGGCTCCCGTGTTCCGGGCCATCCGCGATCTCGGCATGGGCGTGATGGTGGATCTGGTGGTGAACCACACCGCCAAGGACAGCCCGCTCATCGCCGAGCACCCGGCCTGGTTCCGGCGGGACGCGAACGGGCAGGTGGTGAGCCCCTCGGTCATCGACCCGGTCGACACCGAGAAGGTTACGGTCTGGGGCGATCTGGCGGAGGTGGACAACGCGGGCTCCCCCGACCGCGACGCGCTGTGGCGGCACTGGGAGGGCCTCGTCCTGCGCCTCCTCGAGGTGGGCTGTACCGGCTTCCGCTGTGACGCGGCCTACAAGGTGCCCGCGGCGCTCTGGCGGTGCCTCGTGGACACGGCGGAGGCGCGGCGCCCCGAGGTCGTGTTCGTGGCCGAGACTCTCGGCTGCCGCCTCGAGGAGATCGAGGCCTTGGGGGAGGCCGGGTTCGGCTACCTCTACAACAGCTCCAAGTGGTGGGACTTCGTGGAGCCGTGGTGCCTGGAGCAGCACGAGCAGTTTCGCGGCCTGGCGCCGTCCATCGCGTTTCCGGAGTCGCATGACACCGCGCGCCTGGCGGCGGAGACCGGGGGGAGCGAGGCCGTGCAGCGCCAGCGCTACGCCTTCGCGCTCGCCTTCTCGGCGGGCGCGCAGATCACCATGGGCTACGAGTTCGGGTTCCGGCGTCCGCTCCACGTGGTGGAAACACGGCCGGAGGACTGGGAAGCGCCGCTCTTCGATCTGCGCCCGTTCATCCGGGGCGCCAACGACCTCAAGCGGCGCCATCCTCTCCTGGCCGGCGAGGGCGTGCTCCGGTTCCACTCGACCCGGGCGCCTGACGTGACCGTGATCGAGCGCTGGTCCGACGAGCGCGGCACTCACCGCGGGCTCATCCTCGTCAACCGCAACGGCAGCGCCCCCCGCGAGGTGACGCTGGCGGGCGCGGCCCAGCCGCAGGGGGCCCGGCTGTTCCGGCCTTGCGTGGACGGCGCCACGCCGACCATCCTGCCGGGGGCCGGTCGCGTGCGGCTCGCGCCCGCCGAGGTGGCGCTCATCATGGAGGCGCTGTGACGGCCGGCGTTACGTCGG
>JAUYMQ010000295.1 GCA_030698575.1 Deltaproteobacteria bacterium | reverse complement strand
CAACGCGCGGATGTCTCGCCAAGCGCCGGGGTGTTTGATAAGGTGGCCGTATGAATGACCATGCGGCGCGCGCGCTGCTCATACTCACGCTGATTGCACTCCCGGCAACGGAAGCCTGTCGATCCGAAACGCCGCTCCCGGCCCCGAAGGCCGCGTCCTCCACCGCTGCGGGCCCGGCGCCGGCCTACCAGGTCGTCGTGCGCGAGGCGAGCTCGGTCCAGCCGCCTGAACGGCTCTGGACCGAGCTGCCGGCGAATTCCCGGCGTTCAGATTTTCCCATCCGGACCAATACCTTCCGGGATCTGGTCCGAAAGTCGAACCCCGCGGTAGTAAGCATCTTCAGCAGCCAGGCCACCATCGGGCGCACAATCAGCGATCCGCTCGGGATCATCCAGTTCGGCGTGCCCCTTCCCCGTTTTGGCACCTCTCTCGGATCGGGCTTCATCATCCGCTCCGACGGCTACATCCTGACGGCGGATCACGTGGTCGAGGGGAGCCGCAAGACCAAAATCGTGCTGATGAAGGAGGGGGAGAAGAAGGGTGACGAGTACGAGGCGGAGGTGCTGGGAAGAAGCGAGGAGGCGGGCGTCGCGATCCTGAAGATCCAGCCGAAGCACCCCCTCCCCGTGCTGCCCCTGGGAAACTCCGACGCGCTCGAAATCGGCGATCAGGTGCTCGCCGTGGGAAATCCCTACGGCCTTTCACATACGGTCACGTCGGGCATCGTGAGCTTCATCGGGCGGCAGCTTTCTGATCGCGACAGCGATTCGGAGCAGCTCAAGTTCATCCAGATAGACGCGCCTATCAACCCGGGGAACTCGGGCGGTCCGCTCCTGAATCTTCACGGGGAAGTCGTCGGCATCAACACCGCGGTGGCCGCCGAGGCGCAGGGAATCGGTTTCGCGGTGCCCGTCAACAAAGCGAAGGAGTTCCTTCCCCGCCTTATCGAGAAGCAGTGAGCGGCTCGACACGGAGTGCCCCCGCTTCCCGCTCCACCTCCTCCAGCGACCGGATTCCGCCCCGCGCCCCGTAGCCGGTGCAGTTGAGCGAGGCGGCCGCGGCGGCGAAACGCAAAGTGCGCGCGAGATCCCAGCCCCGGACCAGCCCGTAGGCGAATCCGCCGTGGAACACATCGCCGGCGCCAGTCGTGTCCACCGCCTTTACCCCCGCGGCTCCGACGCGCATGTCCCCCTCCGGCGAGAGCGCCAGCGCGCCGCCGCTGCCGAGGGTGGCGCAGGCGAATCCCCCCGCGGAGAGTCGCTGCACCTCCCGCAGGGCCTCAACGATAGCCGCCTTTCCTGTAAGCCTGGGTGCGAAGGTCTCGCTGACCACCGGGTAGTCCACCAGCGCCAGCAGCTCGCGGCTGCCCTCTCGCACGCTATCGATGTCGAGAATCACGGGCATTCCGCGCGCGCGTGCAATCCCGGCGGCCCGAATGGAAAGCGGAATCTCGTGGCCGTCCACCAGCAGGACGCGCCCTCGCGCGATTGCCTCCTCCGGCAGAGTGGCCGGATCGCGTTTCAGTTTCTCGTCGCGCCGCCACAGGATCGTGCGCTCACCCGAGCGCGACTCGACGATGATCGTCGCCATTTGCGTGAAGGCGCCGGGCACCTCCAGCAGGTCGGAGATGTCGAGACCCTCCTCACGCAGCGAGCGCCTCTGGAAGCGCCCCGCCTCGTCATCGCCCACCGCCCCGATGTACTTGGTCCGCAGCCCCCAGCGCTGGCAGGCCACCAGGGCCGTGGCGACCTGCCCGCCCCCCGTTTGCGCGTGATCGGTTATCTCGATCTTCGTGTTGAATTGCGGATACTCGGGGACGACGAGGAGGGTGTCGACGGCGTTGAGCCCCAGGCCGACAACGTCGAAGTGGGCGCCCGGCCCACCCTGCTGCGAGGCGCTCAAGCGGTCTCTCCCGCAAGCGCGCGGGCCCGCTCGATCAGGCGGGGCGCCACTTCGCCTGCCTTTCCCCGCAGGACGACGTCCGCGGCTTCATCCAGGGGGGTTTCAGAGCCGTTCAGGATGATAAGCTTCGCGCCGGCGTTGACCGCGGCCACGGGCACGTGGGCCGCCGGTGTCACCACCAGCGACGATCCAATCACCCAGCAGAGATCGCAGTTTTCGGCCCGCCGAAAGGCCTCGGCCGTCTCGCGTTCGGGCATGGGTTGCCCGAAGGAGATCGTGTCCGGCTTCATGATGCCGCCGCAGCCCTCGCAGCGCGGCACTTCTTCTCCGGCCTCGACGCGCGCCTGAACCTCTTCCCGGGAATGCCGCTTTCGGCAGGAGAGACAGGAAACCGAAAGCGCGGTCCCGTGAAGCTCGATTACCCGATCGGGAGAGCTGCCCGCCCGCTGGTGAAGGCCGTCGATATTCTGCGTCACAATGCAATCGAGCCGTCCCCATCGCTCCAGCGCCACCACGGCGTCATGGCCGGGGTTGGGGTTCGCCGATACGAGCGGTTCGTAGAAGAGCTTCGAGAGCGACCAGTATTTCCGCCGCGCGTCTTCGCTGGAGAGAAATCGCTGGTAGGTGAACTCCGTAGGGTCGAAACGATCCCAGACGCCACCAGGGCTGCGAAAATCGGGAATGCCCGACTCCGTGCTGATCCCTGCTCCGGTGAACACCACGATCCGTTTCGCACGCGACAGGATTGCCGCGGCCTGTTCGATCGCCTGCTCCGTCATTGCGTCATCACCTCTTCGGGCTACTTGCCGCGCCCCGCGCCTCCGAAGCCGCCGCCCTGACCGCCCCGGTAAGACCCCCCCCCACCCGCGGGGGGACCGCCGGGTCCGCCCTTCACCTTGATCGCTCCCTGGCGCCGGTAATCCCGCCAGACGAACCAGAGAAGGCCACCCACCAGCAACGCCACCAGCACGCCGAGCAATTTGCTGAAGGCGGCAATCTGGGTTCTCCCCGGATCTCCGTTCGTCAGACTGGGGGATTCGAAGGAGAGCTTGATCCGGGACTCGATGGCGATCTCCTCGGAGAGCGCCCAGAGGCCGCTCAGGATTCCAAGTCCGTAGTGCCCTTCCTTGAACTGTGGCACGATGCGCTCGTCGACTATGGCGTCGATCTTTTCCTGCGGGAATATCCGTTGCAAACCCCGGCCAGAAACGATGCGCACCCGGCGGTCGCGCACCGCGACCAGCATCAGCAGGCCGCGCTGCCCGCTCCCGCTTCCAAGGCGCCAGAGGTCCATCACGCGCTGTGCGTACTCCAGATCGTCCAGCGGATGGGTGGTCTGCACGGTCAGGACCGCCAGTGCTGCGCCGGTTCGTTTCTCGAGTTCGCCGAGCAGCGCTACAATTTGCTTGTCCCTGTTCTCATCGATCACTTCTGCCTTGTCGGTGACGAATCCCGAGGGCGCGGGCAACGGCGGCCCCTCAGGAGCGGCGCCGGCTGACAGGGGCAGGAAAACTGCCAGCAAGGCAGACAAGAGGCACCAGGCCGGAAACATGCGTCTTGTGAGCGCCCGCTGCGTGATCCAGCATCCGATGTCCGAACCGGGTCGCGCGATCATGGGGCGCTCCCCCCATCGATGGGCTCGCTGAAGTGCGCCACGAGGGAGGCGGCTTCATCGAGATAGGCGGCGAACAGCGGGTGGATCTCCGCGCGCTTGACCCGGCCTCCCTCCTGCCGCGTCGACAGGACCCGCCGCCAGGTCGGCAGCGCGACTCCCCAGCGGGACTCCACGCGATCGAGCACCTCGGTCAGTCGCGAGGGGGGCGATTCTCCTATGAGGGTCAAGGCGTTACGCATGATGATGAGAAAGGACTTGAGCGAGTCCTGCACTATTCTCAGCGTGGCCGCCGGCGAGCCCGCCTCGCGGAGATAAGCCTGACGGAGGGAAAGAATCTTCGCCTGGATTTCGTACTCGCACTGCCAGCGGAGCCGCTCCGTTCCAACATGGAGGGACAGAAAGGGGTCGCTCCCGAAAAGCACGCGGTGCGCTCGTTTCATCTCCCCGAGTTCGATCGGAAAAACCGACATCCCCTCCTCCAGCACCGAAGCGTCCAGGACGAGGGGCGTTCCGATGCCCCACTTTCGCCACGTGCCGAGGCGCCGCGATGCCCGGCGCAGTGCCTCGGGCCGGACCGGTTTCATGACGATCGCCAGATTGTGATCCGACAGGCCTTCGCGAAACTCGCCATCCGCACCGCTTCCATAGAGAAAGACGCTCTCGAGTTCGACCTCGAACAAGCGTCGGCAGTCGATGACGAATCTGTCGAGCGCGGGGTCGCGGCGGCTCACTGCGCGAAAACCGTCGGCTGGCAGAGTTCCGTGGTCCGGGCCGCGAGGCGAAGCGACGGGCGCCTCATGCCAGCTCCTTTCCGTGGAATCCCTGGAGGCAGACAAGATTGTGGGTGCCGAGAGGAACGGGTACGAGGTCGCGGGGTGATTCCTGAAGGGGGCCCTTCATGCGTGCCGTCCCTTCGATAACGGGCCGACTCAGGTGCGATCAGAAGATCGACGCTTCACCTTCTCGACAATCTTGAGGGTCGAGAAGTAAGTCCGGAGCCAGTCGGCCTTGAACTGCTCGTATCCGGCCTTCTCGCCTCGGGTCTCGACGAGCACCTGGTAGAGCAAGTAGCACGTCGTGAGATTGGAGGCTTTGATCGCATTGACGATCTTCTCGACGTCCTGTTCGTCCATGGCCCGCTCACGCGGCCTCTTCACGTCAGCCATCCGCACTCTCCCGCGATTGGTCGCGAACGGCGAGTCCGTGCTCCCCGTTCCGGTCCCTCTTATCCGTCCTCGCTTCAGCCGAAATGCTTGGCGTCGTCCGCCAGGATCCCCGAAGCGATCTTCGTGGCCATGCCATAGGTCGGGATCTGCGTGTTCACCGAAACAGAAGTGGGGAATATGCTGGCGTCGGTGATGAACAGTCCGGGGACGTCGTGGGCCTGACCGTCGAGCCCGACGACGGCGCGAGAGGGATCCGGCCCCATCCTGCAGGATCCCTGGGGATGATAGGAGATCAGCGCGACGTCGTTTGGTCCGGTGGGCATGCGGTCGATCTGGCCCACGTCCTTCGCCGAACCGAGGGTGAGCGGCCGGGTGAAAGCCGTATGGACCTCGGTTGCGCCCGCGGCGAAAGCGATCTCGCTGCAGCGGACGAGGCCGAACTTCAGCTTCTCGCCGTCCTCCGGCGTCATCTCGTAGCTGATAACCTTCTTGCCGTCCTTCCCCACCGCCACTTCACCGACCCCCTTGTCGTGCACCAGGGGGAACCACCCGGCCAGGTGTTTCAGGCCCGTCATGATCTCCCGGGCCGGGTTTCCGAACCCGGGAAGGAGCACGGACATCCCAGCGGGGCCGCCGAAGCCGGCTTCAATGAGGATCCCGCCCTTGTCCGGGTGCATCCACTCGTCGGAATAGCAGCCCATGAGCGCCCCGCGGTAAGGGTGGATATCCTCGTTGAACTTGCCGAGCACGAAAACGTTGGGATGCAGCGCGAGGTTCTTGCCCACCTGCCCGCTCGAGTTGCCGATCTTGTTCCGCAGGAGCAAGAGCGGGGTCTGAATGGCGCCCGCCGCGAGGATGACGATCTTGCTCCGGATCTTCAGCTGTCCCAGCGGCTGGCCGGTCCTCCGATCCCGCATCACGGCCTGCACACCGGAAGCGCGGCCGTCCGTCAGCAGGATCTCCTCGGCTTCGGTGTCGGCATAGAGCGTTGCGCCTGCGGCGATCGCGCGGGGGATATAGGTCACCAGCGCCGCCTGCTTGGCGTCGTAGGAGCAGCCCTGCACGCAGAAGCCCGAGAGCTGGCAGGCGACCACATTTCGCCTGAAGGGAGCCACCGCGACTCCCATCTCCCGGCACCCTTTCCGGAAGATCCGGCTGTTGTTGTTGATCTCGATTTCGGTGTTTTCCTTGACGCTCAGGATCTCCTCGGCCCTCGCGAAGTGGGGCGCGAGATCGGCCGTGGAATAGCCTTCGATCCCGTAGTTGGCCGCCCAGTCCTCGAGCACGAAATCCGGCGTGCGAAAGCAGACCAGCGCGTTCACCGTCGTCGAGCCGCCCACGCACCTTCCCTGGAGAACGGTGATCGAGCCGTCCTTGGGCGCCTGGGCTCCCCCGTCCACGAACAGGAGGGCGTTCATTTCCAGCTCGCGCTGGTTGAAGTCCTTCGCCCGGTAGTACCCCCCCGCCTCCAGCATGACCACGGACTTCCCGGCGGCGGCAAGCTCGTAGGCCAGGGTCGCCCCGCCCGCGCCCGTGCCGATCACGCAGACGTCCACCGTCTCCGACCGATCCTCGCGTATGTCCGTGTACTCGTAGACCTCGCCCATGGCGGGCCCTCCCTGAGAATACCGGTCAGAAGTTTCGAAGCTGCTTTTCGGCCCAGCCGCGTCCGCCGATGGCGGTCTGGCCGATCCAGGGACCGTCGTAGTCAATCGAGGACCACACGGCCGGCGTGGCGTAATAGATAGCGAAGGATATCCGCCTCATGGCCGTGAAGACGGTCTTGCGGAAGGCTATCCCGCTTTCCATCCAGGTTTCTATGTAGCTGTCCTGCTGCTCCGGCGACAGTTCCGTAAAACGCTTGATCGAGAAGAAGAAGACCTGGGTGCCGTGCTCGAATATCTGGAGCATCTGCTTCACCTGGGTGCGCACCTCTTCGGGCGCGAAGGCTAGCTGCGCGTCGAACTGAGCGGCCACACCGGCCTCCGTCGCGCTCGGCGCGCCCTCACCGCCATGCCCCACCAGGGCGTCGGCGGCCGCCTTCATGACGGCATATTCCTTCTCGCTGAAGACCTTGAGCTCAGCGCCGGGCGCTTCGTACCTGGCGCAACCGGCCGGCAGCAGGCCCGAGCCCGCGAGCAGAATTGAACCCGCCAGGGTGCCTTTCAAAAAATTCCGGCGGTTCACCTCGACGGTCAAGCCTTCGACGGCGGCCTCAGCGCCAGCCGTCGCCGGCGGCTTCCAGAGGGTTCGAGATCTCTCATCTGTTTTCATCAGGAATCCCCGAGGAGCGCCTCCCGGAAGGAAGCACCCGTTGATGGGCGTCCAGCCGATTTCCTCCTATCAGTGTCCACCAGGCCTGTCAAACGCGCCGCGAGCTTGTAAGGCCGATCCCCTTCCGATAAACTCGCGGATCCCCACACATTGAAAGCGAAACTCCGTCTGCCTGCACACAACCGCTGCGCGCACCTCGACGAAATCCGGGAGAGATCCATGACTGACGGCCAGACATCCGAGCCTGCTCCGTTCACTCTCCAGTTCCAGGCCGTTCACAATCCGGACCGCACAGCCATCGTAGACGGTGATCTTCGGCTCAGTTTCCGGGAGTTCAACATGCGCGTCAATCGCCTCGCGAGCGCCCTCCGGGAGGTGGGCATCGGGCGGGGCGACCGCGTGGCGGTACTGCTCCACAACCGCGCCGAGTGGGCCGAAGTGATGTTCGCGATGCAGAAGCTCAAGAGCTCCGCTGTTCCGATCGGCTACCGCCTCAAAGCGCCCGAGATCGAATTCATCCTCAACAACTCGGAGGCCCGGGCGCTCATTCTCGGCGAGGAGTTCATCAACGTGGTGGGTCCCGTCATGCCCCGGGCAAGTCACATCCGGGAGGGGAACTACATTGTTCTCGGGGACAACGTGCCACCCGCCTTCAAGCGGTACGAGACGCTCATGGAAAGCGGCAGCGACGCCGAACTGGATGCCGATCCGGAGGAGGCCAGCTCCACCATCATCTACACTTCCGGCACCACGGGAACCCCCAAGGGAGCCTACCGCGCCAACCAGCCGCGCAACCTCGAAATGCTCACCGACATCATCATGAACTTCGGCTTTTCGATGAACGACGTCAATTATGTTACCTGCCCCCTCTATCACTCGGCCCCCGCGTTCTTCACGGCCATTCACCTGGTCTTCGGAGCAACGGTCGTAATTGGCAGGCATTTTGATCCGGAAGCTTTCCTTGCGACGGTCGAGCAGGAGAAAATCACCACCGCCTTCGTGGTTCCAACCCAGCTCAATCGCATCGCCAATCTCCCGGAGTTCGTGAAACAACGACACGATGTTTCATCCATGCGAGCTCTGATCACGGGCGCGGCGCCCTGCCACCATTCCGTCAAGACGCAGACGATTGCGATCTTCGGACCCGACTGCCTATACGAATTCTACGGGGCGACGGAAACGGGCATCAATACCATCCTTCTGCCGCAGGACCAGATCCGAAAACCGGGATCCTGCGGCAAGTCTCTCGTCGGAAACGACATCAAGATCGTCGGCGAAGACGGCAAAGAGGTACCCGCCGGCGAGGTTGGCCAGCTGTACGTGAAGAACAGCATGCTCATCACGGGCTACTACAAGAACGAAAAGGCGACGGAGGAAAGCCTGCTCGAGGGATATTTCAGCGTCGGGGACATGGCCCGCGTCGACGAGGAGGGGTTCTACTACATCGTTGATCGCAAGAAGGACATGGTGATCAGCGGCGGGGTCAACATCTACCCTGCGGAGGTCGAGAACGTCCTGCGGATGCACCCGGCCGTCTACGACTGCGTCGTCGTCGGGGTGCCCGACGAGGAATGGGGGGAGAGCCTCAAGGCCCTGGTCGTGCTGAAAGTCGAGAGCGAAGCGCCCTCAGAGGCTCTTTCCGACTTCTGCAAGGAGCGCCTGGCGGACTACAAGGTTCCTCGCAGCTTCGACTTCATCGACGAGATCCCTCACAACCCGAGCGGAAAACCGCTCAAGCGGGAGCTGCGCAGCCGGTACTGGGCGGGGGTCGAGAGAAAGATCTGAGCTTCCATCGGGAGCCGGCTTCAGGGAGAGCGCTTCCTGGCGGCCGGCGCCGCGGCGTCGGGATAGAGCCGCCGGTAGACGTTGTAGCTCTTGAGGACCTTCTTCACGTAGCCCTGCGTCTCCTTGTATGAGATCTCCTCGATGAAGGCGTCCTTCTCCGCGAGGACCGACGCCGGCATCTCCCCGAGCCACCGGTCCACAGCGTCCTCCCCTGCATTGTATCCCGCAAGCCCGCGCTCCGTCTTTCCGCCGTACCGATCCATCAGCCAGCCCAGATAGTAGGCACCGAGCGTGATATTCACGCCGGGATCCTCCAGGCGCATGCCTCTGCCCGGAACTCCCGCCTCGGGGCCGATGCGCGCGGCCGTCCCCGGCATCAGCTGCAAGAGACCGACCGCTCCCGCAGGGCTCATGATCCGGGGACGGTAGGTGCTCTCCTCTCGCATCACGGCCCAGACGATGCGCGGATCGATCCCGCGCCGCGCCGCCTCGCGCTTGACGCGCACATCGTAGGCCGCCGGATAGGTGAAACGCAGAAGTCCCTCCATCCCGGATACGTCACGGGACATGGCGCCGGCATGGCGTGAGAGGATCATGCGCGACGCTTCGTAGTTCGCGTCGATGTCCAGAAAGAGCCGCGCAAAGTACATCCGGAGATCGCTCCCGAACTGGACGAGATCGAGCTCCATCGCGGCGTCGGCATTCTGGCGGAGGCGTGCCAGCTCGAGGCCTCGCTCAAAATGCGCGCCCAGCCCCTTGCCCCCCGGGAGCGGAGGCTGCGGTCCCAGGGGCGGCAGCGGCCGGAGATCGTTTCTCGGGGGAACGCCGAGCTTCTTGAGCCTTACCTCGGCAGCGAACCGGTAGTAGGAGAGCGGCGCCGCGCGAATGATGGCGTTGTAGAGCTGCTTGGCTTCGCCGGAGCGTCCTTCGCGCTCGTGAACACGGGCCGACCAATACTGTCCCCGGCGCTCTTCGGCCTT
>JAUYMQ010000292.1 GCA_030698575.1 Deltaproteobacteria bacterium | reverse complement strand
CGGCAGCGTGCGTGTGCTGCGCGGCCTCGATCGGCGCAAGGACCAGACCTACTTCCTTTTCAATCTGAATCCCGCGCAGCTCGAGCGCGCGATCTTTCCGGTGGGCGAACTCACGAAGGAAGAAGTGCGGAAGGCGGCGCGGGAGTTTGGCCTGCCGCTCGCGGACAAGCCCGAGAGCCAGGAGATCTGTTTCATTCCCGACGGCGACACGCAGGGTTTCATCGCGGGCGAGCTGGCCGGCGCGGCGCCGCCGCCGGGGGAGATCGTCGATTCAGAGGGGAACATTCTTGGTCAACACGCGGGCATCCATCGCTACACGGTCGGCCAGCGGCGGGGCCTGGGCCTCAGCGGGGGCCCCTGGTACGTGCAGCGCGTCGATGCCGCCCTGAACCGGATCGTCGTCGGCCCGGCCGACGGTTTGCTCCGGAGCACTTTCAAGGTCACCGAGGTGAACTGGATGGGCCCGCGGCGCGCCCGCGACGCGCGGGTGATGGTGAAGATCCGCCACGGGATGGCGGAGGGAGAGGGCAGGGTGCGATTCATCACGGCCGACACGGCCGAGGTGACGCTGGCCCATCCGGCGCGCGCCATCGCGCCCGGGCAGGCGGCGGTGTTCTACCGGGGCGAATGGCTTCTCGGGGGAGGGTGGATCGCGTGACGCGCCTTCACGTTCACACGCTCGGCTGCAAGGTGAATCAGGTCGAGGGGGAAGGCATCGCCGGTCGCGCGGCGGCCGGGGGCGTGCGCCCCGTGAGCGACGCGGCCGAGGCTGACGTGATCGTGCTCAACAGCTGCGCGGTGACGCGCGCGGCGGATCTCGAGGCGGCGAAGCTTGCCCGCCGCTACCGGCGCGCCAATCCCGATGCGGTGATCGTGCTCACGGGTTGCTACGCGCAGGTGCGCCCCGCCGAGGCGGCACGGCTTCCCGTTGATTACGTGGTGGGGCACGGCGGCAAGGACGCGCTGGCCGGAGAGATCGCCGCGATGGCGGCCCGCGGGCGGCGCGCCTCGGCGGAGGTTCGCGTCGCTCCGATTTACCGCGACCGGCGGCTGCCGGTGCTCCCGCCCGAGCCGGGCCCGGCGCCCGATCGCACGCGCCGAATCGTCAAGGTGCAGGACGGTTGCGACGTCTTCTGTTCCTTCTGCATCGTTCCCCACGCGCGCGGCCTGCCGCGAAGTATTCCCGCCGAAGCCGCGCTCGCCGAGATTGCCGGCCATGTGGCGCGCGGCGTGCGGGAGATCGTCCTGACGGGCCCGCACATCGGCTCATGGGGGCGCGACCTCTCGCCGCCGGACACGCTCGCGTCGCTTCTCCGGCGCGTGAGGCTCGAAGGCGGCGTCAGCCGGCTGCGGCTCTCGAGCATGGAGCCGAGCGAGTTCGACGACGCGGTCATCGACGAGATTTCACGCCACGCGGACGTCTACTGCGAACATCTCCATGTTCCGCTCCAGAGCGGGAGCGACGCCGTGCTGCGCCGCATGCGCCGCCCCTACGACACCGCGCGCTTCCGCGATCTGACGGAGCGCTTCGCGCGGGCCCTGCCGCGGCTGGGTCTCGGCACGGACGTCATCGCGGGCTTCCCGGGAGAGACCCGGGCGGAGTTCGAGGAGACATACACGCTGCTCGAAGCCTCGCCCGTGAGTTTCTTCCACGTCTTCCCCTTCAGCCCGCGCCCCGGCACGCCGGCGGCGAAGCACCCCAATCAGGTTCCGACGCCCCTCATCCGGGCGCGCGCGGCGCGGTTGCGGGCGCTCGGGCTGCGGAAAGCACGGGAATTCTACGGGCGCTTCATGGGCGAGAGGCTGGAAGTGCTTCTCGAGACGCGCCTCGACGACGGGTGCTATCGCGGCTACAGCCGCAACTACATCCCGGTCGAGGTTTCAGGAGAACGCCTGGCGGCGAACACGCTCGTGCAGGCGAAGCTTGTCTCGGCCGTGGAGGGCCGGGTACGGGGAGAAGCAGTCGGATGACGAAGGACGACGGGAGCACGCCCACCCCGAAGCGCGCGCGCAAGAAAGAGAAGTTGAAGACGTCGGCCGCGGACGAAGCCGCGCACGAGAAGGATCTGGCCGGCCTGGAGAAATCCCTCGGCCACACCTTCAAGGATCAGGATGCGCTGCGGAGCGCGCTTATCCACAAGTCTTTCGTGAACGAGCGCAAGCTTCCCCGTTCGGAGGCAAACGAGCGTCTCGAGTTCCTGGGCGACGCCGTGCTGGAGCTGGCCGTGAGCCAGACGATCATGGAGAGCTTTCCGGAGTACTCGGAAGGGCAGCTCTCGAAGCTCCGCGCCTCGATCGTGAACGAGCAAAAGCTCGCGCGGCTTGCCCGGCGGCTGGAGCTGGGGAAGTTTCTCTATCTCGGCCGCGGCGAGGAGCGCTCGGGTGGTCGCGACAAGGCGTCGATCCTGGCGGACGGCTACGAGGCGGTGATGGCGGCGGTCTATCTCGACGGCGGCCTGCGGGCCGCCGCGAAGATGGTGCGCTCGCACTTCGAGGATGCGCTCAAGAAGCTCCCGGACGAGGAGAGCGACCGCGACTTCAAGACGCTGTTGCAGGAGGCCTGCCAGGCGCGCCACAAGGTGACGCCCGAGTACCGCGTCAGCGCGACGACCGGCCCTGATCATCAGAAGGAGTTCACCGTGGAGCTGTCGATCCAGGGCAATCGCGTGGCCGACGGCGCCGGTCGCACCAAGAAGCAGGCCGAGCAGCGCGCCGCGGCCGTCGCCTACGCGAAGCTCGTGGGCCCGGACGGCGAGCTGAAGCGCCCGCGTAGCGCCAGGAAAAGTGAGGGCAAGCGGGCGTGACGCAACCAACTCCCCAGCGCACGGGCTACGTCGCTCTTCTCGGGCGGCCGAATGCCGGAAAGTCGACGCTCCTCAACCGATTCCTCGGCCAGAAGCTCTCGATCATCACGCGCAAGCCCCAGACCACCCGCCACCGGATTCTCGGCATCAAGTCGCTGCCCGGGGCCCAGCTGCTCTTTCTCGACACCCCCGGGATCCACCACGCGCGGAAGGCCATCAACGCGGCCATGATGGGCGCGGCGCGGTCGGCCATCGCCGACGCCGACGTCGTGGTGATCATGGTCGAGGCCGGACGACCGGCCGGCGAGGAAGAAGCGTTGCTGCTCCAGTTTATCGAGGGCTCACGGGCGAACGTCGTGGTCGCCATCAACAAGGTCGATCGCGTCCGCAAGGACGCCGTTCTCCCGCAGATAGCCGAATGGTCCGAGCGCCTGCCGGGAGCGGCCATCGTGCCCATCTCGGCGCTCGAGGGCGACGGCGTGAATTCGCTCGAGAAAGAGATCGTGGCGCGCCTGCCCGAGGGGCCCGCGCTCTATCCCGAGGACCAGCTCACCGATCTGAACGAGCGCTTCTTCGTGGCCGAGATCATCCGCGAGAAGATCTTCCAGCTCACCGGCGAGGAGATTCCCTACGCGACGGCCGTGACGATCGACGAGTTCGAGGAGGTGCCCGATCGCAAGCTGGCGCGCATCCAGGCCACGATCTACGTCGAGAAGGACTCGCAGAAGGGCATTGTGATAGGGAAGGGCGGCGCGAAGCTGAAGGAGATCGGCACGGCCGCCCGGCTGGAGGCCGAGCGCTTCCTCGGCGTGAAGGTCGGCCTCAAGCTCTGGGTGAAGGTCGACCCGAACTGGACGCGGGATGAGCGCGAGGTCAGAAGGTTGGGGTATAACTGGTGATCCGACAGTCATTGCGTGGAGGGCCGTCCCGCATGTCATTGCGAGGAGGGCCGTCCCGCATGTCATTGCGAGGAGCGTAGCGACGAAGCAATCCCCCGGAAGATCTGAGGTCGAAAGTGGCGAAACGGAAGAAGAACGCGGAAGCCAGGAACACCACCGGCGCCACTATCGGCTACGAGGCCCAGCTCTGGCAGATGGCCGACGCGCTGCGCGGCAGCATGGATGCCGGCGAGTACAAGCACGTCGTCCTCGGTTTGATCTTCCTGAAGTACATCTCCGACGCCTTCGAGGAGCAGCATGCGAAACTCGTGGCGGAAAAGGCAAGCGGCGCCGACCCCGAGGACCCCGACGAGTACCGCGCGCAGAACATCTTCTGGGTCCCCCCCGAGGCGCGCTGGGCGCACCTGAAGAACAAGGCCAAGCAGCCGACGATCGGGCAGCAGGTCGACGATGCGATGGCCGGCATTGAGCGCGACAACCCCGCGCTCAAGGGCGTGCTGCCGAAGGACTACGCCCGGCCGGCGCTCGACAAGCAGCGCCTGGGTCAGCTTATCGACCTCATCAGCAACATCAAGGTCGGCGATGAGGCGAGCCGCGCCAAGGACGTGCTCGGTCGGGTCTACGAGTACTTTCTTTCACAGTTTGCGAGCGCCGAGGGGAAGAAGGGCGGCGAGTTCTACACGCCGCGCTGCGTGGTCAAGCTCCTGGTCGAGATGATCGAGCCCTACCGCGGTCGGGTGTACGACCCCTGCTGCGGCTCGTCGGGGATGTTCGTGCAGTCGGTCGAGTTCATCCGCGCCCATTCCAGCGGGAACGGCAACGGCAACGGCGGTAAGGCCCCCAAAGGAACCAAGCCCGACATCTCCATCTACGGCCAGGAGTCGAACTACACCACCTGGCGGCTGGCCAAGATGAACCTCGCCATCCGCGGCATCGACGGCCAGATCGGCCACGGCGACACCTTCCACAACGACCGCCACCCGGATCTCAAGGCCGACTTTATCCTCGCCAACCCGCCCTTCAACGTTAGCGACTGGCGAGGTGAAATGCTGCGTGAGGACAAGCGCTGGCAGTACGGCGTGCCGCCGTCGGGCAACGCCAACTTCGCCTGGGTGCAGCACATCGTCCACCATCTGGCCCCCGCGGGTGTGGCCGGCTTCGTGCTCGC
>JAUYMQ010000291.1 GCA_030698575.1 Deltaproteobacteria bacterium | reverse complement strand
GAACCGCCCGGGAGCCCGTTCCGATATCTCGAGGAGTACAGGCCGGATTTCATGGGCGGGGGCTGCGGGTGCCGTAGGCAGGCCGGCCAGAAGCAGGCAAACCAGGAGCAGCAGCGGCAATCCGCGCCGACCCCTGTTCATCGAACCGGCTCCTTCAGGGCTGCTACTTCCTGTGCTTCAGCGCCGTCTTCAACCACGACGTTGTAGCGCTCGCGCAGGCTCGCATAGTACTGCTCGTTGAGCGACTCCCGCCTCTCGTCCCCCAGTCCTGCGCCACGCGATCCCGAACCTCTGAGAAGGTCGGAGCCGGGGCCTCTGTATGCCGGTGGACATAGACCAGGTGCACGCCGTACCCGGAAAGCAACGGACCGTGCCACTGGCCCGGGGATAGTTCGGAAACCGATTGGGCAAACTCTGAACCGAACAGTTTTGATATATCCGGCGCGGATCTCTCGGGGTAATAGCGCTGAAGCATGAAGGGATCTCCGAAATCATCGAGATCCTCCGCCGGTTCCCCGAGCGCCTCCAGCTTGGCCATGATTTCCGCGCCATCCCGGTGCGTCTAGTCACCCCGCTTGTCCGGATCGATAAAAACATGCGTGAACGTAAAAAGATCGGGCGCCTGGTAGCGATCGACATGGGCGGCGAAATAGGTCTTCAGATCGTCATCGCTTGGCGGGGTGAGATCGGCGACATCTTGGGTCAGGAACTCCAGTTTCTGGGCGAGCCTGCGCTGGATGATCGTGTCGTCCTTGTCCAGGCCCATCGCGAGCGCCTCACGATAGAGCACGCTTTCCCGGACGTATTCCTGAATGAGGCCCTGGCGTTCAGCGGGCGTCGGCGCCCGGTTCCAGCGCTTCTGCCAGCTCTCCTCCAGCCAGCCGATTTCAGCGGCCGTGATCGTGAGGGTGTTAGCGGGCTCGCGGACGGCAGCCATCATCCTGTTGCGAAAGCCTTTTTTCATCGGGGTTCCTTCAGCGAATCGAGGATCGATGAGCTTCTACGCAATCGGATTGTCTCGTATAGCATCATCAAGGCAGCGTGTGGACCCCGCTCCCCGCAATCGGCTGCTATCGGAATTCTGCAAAGTAAATACACATTCAGGAGACTACGATCCTTGGGTGAATCGATGATTTTCTGTCTCTCGCCCTCACGCAGACCTTCTGGCGCGAGAATGCTTCAAAGGAGGGGAATCTCGTAGTTCAGAATGATGCGATACTCCCGCGACCAGTCGTCGATTCCGCTCTCGTCGAGGTACGCCCCGCGCAGGCGAACCCAGAAACCCTTGAAGCGCCCGTCCGGAAGCTTGTAGTCCACCGTCACGTCGATCTCGCCCTCGTCAGGGAGCGACGCGCCGGTCGACGGATCGATGAGGTTTGTCCTGCTTGCGAAGTTCGCGAAAGCGCTGAGCCCGTCGAGCCCGATCCGCTTGAAATCATAAGAAAGGCCCAGGAGCCACGCGGTCTCTCCCGCGCTGTTGAGGTCGCTCTGCATGAGGGCGAGATAGCCGGGGTATGTGCCGAAAGGGCTCGTGATGTCCGCCTCGTCGGAGGTGACCGAGAAGGCGGCGCGCAGAACGCCGGAGCGGTAACTTGCGGCCAGTTCGGCGCCGCCGACATGGGTGTCGAAAGAGGAGCCCGTGAGGAGGTCGCTCCCCACGCTGCGCTGATCCGTGAACTGCCCCTTCAGACGCAGGCTTAGATTCTTGGTAACGTCGCGCTCGTAGGAGCCCTCGACGTAAAGGATGTTGAGGGCGTCCGGCGTCAGGAAGTTGACCGCCCCGAAGGCGATCTTGTCGGTCGGCGCGACACGAAAGCCGCTCACGATCGTGCCCCGGTCGACGTCGTCCCCGGCTCCCGCCGCCTCGGCCATGGAAATGAACGCGTCGGAGTTTCGCGGCTTCATCTTCGCGATGTAGCCCGCGATGTACTCGATCTGGGGGCGCTTCCCTTTTCGATCGAACCGGCCCTGCACGCTGTAGCCCTCGAAGGTGTTGGGCGTCATGCGGCTGTCGTTCTTGTTCACATAGGGGAGATCGTATTCCTGTCTGAACAGCGAGACTTTGTGATGCTCCGCGATTTTCAGGATTCCATAGGCCTGCCCGAGAACGTTGTAGTGCCGCTGCCCTGTCTCGAGAAGCCCCGTGCCGTCGCGATCGAGTGGCCCATAGAGCTTCTGGGAAGTAAAGAACTCGCCGCCCAGCTTGACGCGATCCATGAACCAGCCTGATTCGAATGCTACCGAACCGCCCATCGCCCAGGCCTGGTTCTTGCTGTTGTCGAGATTGTCCCGGTAAAAGTAGTAGTTGCGAGGCCTGAAGAGGAGTTTCGCGTCGCTGAAAAAGGGGGGGAGGTTCTGCAACTGCCGCTTGAGCCGGGGGAACCGGGGCGGTTTTCGCGCCTCGATCTCGAAGGCCGACTCCATGGGGGTGTTGAGGCCGCTGACCGAGTCGGGAGCGGGTGCGTCCGCGGTCAAGGATTCCTACGCCTGAACAATCTCCGGATGCACAAGAAGCGTAACGGCGACCAGGCCGCAAAGCAGGGTGGCCAGGACGATCGGCGTCGCGTTTTCAGCGTGCTGCCGACTCACGCTCCCCTCCCCTAGCCCCGGACATGGCGCTTCCCCGCGGCACGCTTCAACGGCGGGAAATTTCTTCACGAATCCTCCCTACCTGCTCCTGCGCCGCGCTATCGCCGGGCACGAGCGCTGCCAGCTTCTCGGCAAAAGGCAGCGCCTGCTGCCAATGCCCCTGGTTCGCGTAGTGCACAACGAGCGCCTGAATGATCGACGGATCTGACGGATCTTTTCGATGCCCTTCGAGCAGCGCCGACTCCGCCTCCGCGGACCGGCCGAGCGCCTGAAACACCAGACCCTGGTTGTAATTGATGCGCGCGCGGTCCGGCAAGAGGGCGGCGGCCTTGCCCAGCGCATCAGCGGATTCGTCCATGCGCTTCTCCTCGGCGAGCAGCAGGCCGAGCGAGTAGTACAGCTCCCCCTCCTCCGGCGCGCGCGCGATCCCTTCGCGCAGCTGCCGCTCGGCGTCGGCGTTTCGCCCCATCCGGTTGTAGAGATTGGCCAGATTGACGCGCGCGGGCAAGAAGTCCGCGTCCATGCGAAGGGCGGTGAGGTAGGACTGCTCGGCCTTCTCCGGCTTCCCCTGCCCCTCGTGCACCACGCCCAGATTTAAGTGGGCCGGCGGCCGATCGGCTTCCGCCATTTGGGCCGCCTCGAACTCGGCTAG
>JAUYMQ010000283.1 GCA_030698575.1 Deltaproteobacteria bacterium | reverse complement strand
CCAGCTCGGCGGCGCCGAGCGGGTGGTGACGGACTACGCCCTGCACCACGATCGCCGGGTCTATGAGCCGATTGTCGTGGCGCTCACCCAGGGCGGCCCGCTCGAGGAAGATCTCCAGGGCGCGGGCGTCAAGATCTACATCCTCGGCAAGCGCCTGGGCTTCGATCCCCGCGTCATCCTGAAGCTCGCCCGAATCCTGCGCGAAGAAGATGTGGGCATCGTCCACGTGCACACCCCGCTGGCCAACAACTGGGGCGTTCCCGCCGCGCTCCTCTCCGGCGTCCGCACAGTCATCCGGACCGAGCACGGACTTTTCCGGAAGGAGCGGCAGTTCTACTACTTCATCAACGCCGTTCTCGGCCTCTTCAACCGGCGCATCCTCGCCTGCTCGAACCGCGCGAAGGACTCGCACGTCGCCATGGACCCGCTATCCCGGCGGAAATACAAGACCATCTACAACGGCATCGACGTGGCGAAGTACCGAAACCACCGCGACACGGTGGCGCTCCGGAAGGAGCTCGCCCTGCCGGAGGGGACGCCGGTCGTGGGGATCATCGGAAGCCTCATTCTGCTGAAGGGGCATCGCACCTTCCTCCGGATGGCCGAACTGGTGGCGCGGGAGCGGCCGGACGTCCGTTTTCTCATCGTCGGCGAGGGCCCGCTACGCGAGGAACTGGGTGCGCTGAAACACGATCTGGGGCTCGGGGACAAAGTGATCTTCGCCGGTGTGCGCCGCGATATTCCCGAGCTTCTCTCGCTCATGGAAGTGTTCGTGCTCTCTTCGACCTCCGAGGCGCATCCGCTCACGATCCTCGAGGCCATGGCGGCCGGCAAGCCGGTGGTCGCAACCGACGTGGGTGGAAACGCAGAGTCGGTTGTGGACGGAGTGACCGGCTACATAGTCCCGCCCAACGATGGCGAAAAGCTTTTCGAGAAGGTGAAGCTGCTGCTGGACGATACCCCCCTGGCGCGAGAGATGGGGAAGCGGGGCTACGACCGGGTCAGCCGGGAGTTCACGGTCGAGAAGATGGTTTCGCAGACCGAGGCCGTCTACGAGGAGTTCCATCCCTTCCGTCAGAAAATTCTCTACGTCATCGGACAGCTCGGGATCGGTGGCGCGGAGAAGCAGCTCTACTACCTCGTGCGGGGGCTCGACCGGCTGCGCTACAAGCCCGAGGTAGTGAGTCTCTCCCGGGGCGGATACTGGGCCGACGCCATCCGGTCCGAGGGGGTGGCGGTCACGGAGCTGGAGCGAACGAAGAACGTGGAGACCGCGCGGCTGCTGAAGCTGCTCCGCATCATGCTGCGGTTCCGCCCCGCCATCGTGCACACCTATCTGTCTTCGGCCAACTCATACGGCCGGATCGCCGCAGTGCTCGCCGGAATCCCGCTAAAGATCACGTCGGAGCGCACCTATATCCTGCCCGAGAGCCGCTTCATGCGCTTCATGGACAGCGAGCTGTCGCATTTCACCGATTCCATTATTTGCAACACGAAGGCCAATTTGCGCTTTCTCAGCGAGAGCCACCGGCTCCACTCCGATCTCATGACAATCTACAACGGGATCGAACCCCTCTCGTCCAACGGAGCCGACCGTGACGAGCTCCGGGCGGAGTTCGGCGCCGGGCCCGACGATCTGGTGGTGGGCACGATCGGAAACCTGACGCCGCCGAAGAACCATCATTTCCTGCTGCGCGTCGCCAGCGACCTCCTCCGGCGGCCCGATCTGAAGGATCGCCTTCGCTTCGTGATCATCGGCGGTGGAATCCTCGAGACGGAGCTGAGGGCGCTGGCCGAGAGCCTCGGGATCGCCTCGCGGGTGATCTTCGCCGGGCAGCGGGAGAACGCGGTGAGCTATCTGCGCGCCTTCGACGTCTTCATCATGACGAGCCACTACGAGGGGCTCTCGAACGCCATCATGGAGGGGATGCTTTGCGAGCTTCCCTGCGTGGTGACCGACGTTGGCGGGAACAGCGAGCTGGTCACGGAAGGCGAGACCGGATACGTCGTGGCGGCGGGTGACCGCCAGCGCTTCGCGGCCAGGATCGGGGCGTTCCTCGACGATCCCTTACTCCGCCGGGCCATGGGGACTCGCGGCGCCAAGCGCATTCTGAACGAGTTCTCACTCGAGCGGATGGTCGGGGAGACCGAGCGCAAGTACGAGGAACTGCTCGAGCGGAAACTGGGCCGCTAGGAAGAGGTGTCGCGAATGCGTGCAATGGTGCTTGCGGGGGGGAGAGGTACGCGGCTGCGTCCCTACACGACCGTCTTCCCGAAGCCCCTCATGCCTCTGGACGACGTGCCGATCCTCGACGTGGTCCTCCGGCAGCTGGTGTCCGCCGGATTCCGTGATGTCACGCTCTCGGTCGGCTATCTCGCCGAGCTGATCCGCGCCTACTGCGGCGACGGTTCGCGCTACGGGATCTCGCTCAAGTACCTGCAGGAGGATCAACCGCTCGGCACGGTGGGTTCGGTGGGGCTGCTCGACGATTTCGACGCTCCCATCCTCCTGATGAACGGCGACATCCTGACGGATCTTTCTTTCGAAAAGGTCTGGGAGTACCACCACGCGAACCACGGCGTGATCACCGTGGCGCTCAACCGGCGGCCGCTCACCATCAATTTCGGCGTGATCGACCAGATGGAAGGAAACGAGATCCGGCGCTACGTCGAAAAGCCGACGCTCGACTACCTGGTGGGCATGGGGATCTGCGTGATCGAGCCGGCGGCGAAGCGCTTCATTGCGCGCGGCGAGCGCATGGATCTCCCGGATCTGATAGCGGCACTCCTGGCCGGTGGGCAGAAGGTCGTCGGCTGGGAGACGGATGCTTACTGGCTCGACATCGGGCGGCCGGACGACTACGAGCGCGCCCAGGCGGATTTCGAGCGCCTGCGGGATCGCATCGGGAGCAAGAAGTGAGGCCGCAACCTGACATGCCTCGTTCGGTGCGGCCGAGGGAGCCCCGTTCTATTGCCCCGTATTATAAGGATCGGCTGGCGCTCGCCGTCTTTCTGCTCGCGCTCGCGCTCCGGCTTGCCTGGGTGCTCTACGGCCGGTGGACCCATCCCGGCGAGGACTGGTACATCGCGGGTGACGCGAACGAGTACACGACGGTGGCGGCCAATCTGCTGTCCGGGAAGGGGTGGTGGAGCCCCGACCAGGGAGGTGGGATCTACCATCACGGGCCGGTCTTTCCTCTGTTCCTGGCCGGAATGCGAGCACTCGGCGCCAGCCTGTTCGTGGTGACGCTTGTGAATGCGCTAATCGGGGCATTCACCTGCTGGGCGGTCGTCCGCATCGCAAGGCGCATGATGACGCCCGGCGGCGCGCTACTGGCAGGCCTG
>JAUYMQ010000279.1 GCA_030698575.1 Deltaproteobacteria bacterium | reverse complement strand
TCAGGTGCCGCGCCGCGAGCCTCGCCGCGAAGGCGGCATCCTGTCCCGTCAACCCGGCTCGTTTTTCAGGGTCTTCCGCTCCGGCGGCGGCGAGCACCGCCTCCCGGAAGGTCTTCGCTGCATCAGGTCCGGGCCCGGCTGCAATAAGATCGGCCTCGACTCGCGCAAGCTTGTCCGCTGCGGCGACGCCCGGCCGCAGAAAGAGGCGCGTGGACGCCCCCAGCGTTTCTCCAAGGCAGGCCGTCTCGCTTCCGTCCATCGCGCGAATGCGATCGCGAAGCTTTTCAGGGAGGGCCCTGGACGCCGAGGCTTCACGCGTCAGCGCCAGCTGCCAGTCGAGCACGACGCCGGCGGCCCCTGCCTGGATGCACGCCGCCGCTGTGTGTGAACCGATGCCCCCCTGCGCCCAAACCGGTAGCGGGCGGGTTTTCTCCCGGGTTTTCTCCATTGATGCAAGGATGCGCTGTATCAGGATGAAGGTCGTGTCCGATCCGGTCCGGCCCCCGGCTTCGAGCCCTTTGGCGATGACGCCCGCGGCGCCCAGCTCACGCGCGAGTCCGGCATCGTCTTCGCTGAGGGCCTCGAGTAGAAAGGCGACGCCTCGATCGGCGAGGTAGCGGGCGGTGGAGGCGATGGCGGCGGGATCGTTCCCCGTGAGGATTGCGAACTGCGTCTCGTGAGGGAGCGCGGAGATGATGGCCCGAGTGAAGGCTTCTGCGGATGGGTCGAGCTTGACCCCAAAGCCCGCCCGGGCGTGTTGCTGGAGCTTCCGGAGCGCATCGGCGGCTCGCGCCGTCGACCGCTCGTACTCGAGATCCAGGACACCGAGCGCCCCGGCCCGGCACGCAGCGATGGCGACGACGGGGTCCGGGAATCCGGGCAGCGTCAGGACAATCTCAGGCGGGGGCAAGGCCATGAAATTTCCAGGGTGATTGGTGAACGAGCGTTATGCTGCCGCCAACCACCGGGAGCGACGATCGATCGCCCGGGGTCGAGCAGCATCGGACTCTGTTGCGTGCAAGTACCGAGGTCTCGGCGACTGCGCCGTACTAACAGAAGGGGACCCTATCAAGACACCCTGCCCCCCGGCCCCTCCGGCCGCCAGGCGCACGAGATCTGAAGCCCTCCGCACTATCCGCCCTACGCTGGTCGGATAGTTTCAGGTCAAGCCAAGACATACTTCTACGGAGCGATCCGCTGAACGACCAGCGAACCGCCTGCCGGAAGCCGTTCTTGCCACCCCCAGTATGCAAAAAGTGGGCCACCGGCCCGTATTATTATCGAAACCTAAAACGGGCGGGGATTGAAAGGGATGGAGGGACGCCAAACAGTGTGGTGCGCGCACTACGTCCGAGGATGTGGAAAAAGATTTCACAATAAGGGGAAAAATGTTCTTTGAATGAGGCGGTCAGGGACCACCCGGATTGGTTGGAACTAGCTGTCAATGAACGGAAATTTCTGCTGGATGTGCAGGGACTGCGACGGAGATCGAGAGGTGATTTGGAATGCGCTGCCGAAATCATGGGCATCGCCGCTTTATTGCGCGTCCTTCGGGCGAGGCGTCGCGCGCTCATTTCGAGAGCCGGCTGACCCTTTGCCAGGAGGGGGGAGGATCCGGCATAATTTTCGCATGACTACCGCGTCACGGGTTTCAACCGGGCGTGCGAGTCCCGAGGAAAGGTTTCGGCACCATGGCATCACCCCCCCAGGGACGATCGAACGGCTCCGAACCGGCGCTTGCGGCCGTGCCCCCCGGAATTCCGCCTCATCCGGAGTTTCGAAAGGATCTCGAAATCCTTCCGCGCGCCGCGGAGGGCGCGTTCCTTGTGTCCGACCCGAGAACCGGCGCATCGCTGGAACTGGGTGAGCGCGAGTTTTTCATCTTCGGCCAGCTCGACGGCCACACGGCGCCGACGGAAGTGCGTGCACGATTCCGGGAGCGATTCGATCGCACGCTGGATCCCGAAGACCTCGAAGCCTTCTTGCGCTGGATCAGAACGCGCGGCCTCCTGGTTCCGGACGGGATCACGATCGTTCCGGAAAAGATCGCCCCTCCGGCTGGCTACACCATTTGCCCGCCGGCCCGGTTCGACGTGGATCGCTTCTTCGGCGCGATCACGGAACGGTTGAGCTGGTGCTTCACCCCCGCTTTCGCCTTCGTCGCGAGCGCGACAGTCCTGCTGGCGGCCATACTCATGGCCAAGCACTGGCGAAGTTATTTCACGGAACTGCACTTCCATCTTCGCGACAACGTCCCCCTGCTGATGGGCCTCGGCGCGTTCCTCTTCATGAATTTCTTCCAGAGGTTCTGGGCCGCCGTGGCCTGCAAGTACAGAGGAGGGCGAATCCGCTGGTTCGGACTCAGGTTGCAATGGTACTTCTTCCCCATCTTTCAGTGCGACCTGACCGACGCCGCCGTCATGCGCACGCCTCGGGATCGCTACCGGATGATCTATGCCGGCTTCGTGGCGCAGGTTCTGCTAGCATCGCTGGCTTTCATCGCCTGGTACGGCGCCTCGTCGCAGACCGGCCTTCACGATTTGCTGTTGATCGTCTCGGCTGTTCTCATCCTTTTCCTTCCCTGGAACCCGCTGGGGCCGCGAAACGCCTACTGGATGCTCTCGCAGTGGCTCGAGGTGCCCGAGCTTCGAAGCCGTTCCCTGAACGCCACCTGGTCGTGGATCTTCAGGACCCCCTCGACCGAACCCCTGACGCGGAAGCAAAAATGGGGCTTCCGCGCCTACGGCCTCGCCGCGTTCCTGTTCTACGGGCTGGTTCTCGGTTTTCTCGGCTATAAGATTCTGCGGCTCGTCGTCGGCCACATCGACGTGACGGGAGCCGCCCTGCTCCTTGTGATCGCGGCATTTTCGCTGGAGTTCACGTTCAGAAAGGAATTAATGCGCTTCGAACCGTTCTATGCCTGGCTTGCGAAGAACAACGGAAGGTCGACCATCGCCTGGACTCTCCGCATCGGGCTCATCGTGCTCCTCGTTCTCGTGATGTTCCTTCCCTATCCTTACGAGCCGGGCGGGGCGCTCCGGATCCTTCCCGAGAAACAGATGGGGATCAGGACACAGGTCCAGGGGAAGATCGAAGAGGTCATGGTCAAGGAGGGTGACTGGGTCGAAAAAGGCGAAATCATCATGCGGCTCGATTCCCGCCGGACCCGAAAGGATCTGGAAGTGACGGAGGCGGAGCTTCGGCGGACGGAGGCGCAGCTGGCCCTGGCGAAAGCCGGGAGCAAGCCGGAGGAGGTCGCCAAGGCACGCGAATCGATGGCGACGGCGAAGCAGGACCTCTACTACTCCACCCGCGATGCGGAGCGCCTTGCCACGCTTCATGAGGAGAAGGTCGTGTCGGAGGGGCTCTACGAGCAGGCTTTGCAACGGCGAGATCTGAGCAAGGGAGTCTACGACACGTCGCGCGAGAATCTTAATGTCGTGATGAGCGGCGCGCGCACGGAAGCCGTCGAAACCCAGGAAGCCGAAGTGGAACGGCTCGAAGCCCAGTTGAAGTACCTCCGTGAGGATCTGGCGTTGAGCGAGATCAGGAGTCCGATCGCCGGGCGCATCGTGAAGAGCCCGCGGCTGGACATGCGCGTGGGAATGGAGGTCATCGTGGGCGATTCCATCGCGAGCGTCCAGGACGACCGGACGCTCCTGGCCGAGGTGGAGGTCCCCGAGAAGAACGTCGGCGACATCAAGCCCGGCGCCCGCGTGAAGGTGAAAACGTGGTCTTACCCGGACAAGACCTTCGAGGGGCAGGTGAAGGCCGTCGCGCCCGTCGTTACCGACAAGGAGAAGGAAGGAACGGTCGAGTATCTGCGCACCGAGCGGGAAGACGCCATCAGCCGCGCCGCCACGTCGGACGAGGGGCGCGTCGTGCGGGTGCTGGTCAATCTGGCGAACGAGGACGGGCTGCTCAAATCCGAGATGACGGGATACGGCAAGGTCTTCACGAAGTACGAGCCCTTCGGCCTCGTCATGACCCACGGGATCGTCCGTTTCTTCACCGTTGAAGTCTGGTCCTGGATTCCCTGATCGCGCCCGATGGGGCGAAATCTTGGGCACCCGCTGCGCCGCCTCTGCCGGGCGGCGCAGCTTTCAAGCGGCAGTGCGTCGGACCCTGGCCGCCAGGCGACAGGGCGGGAGACAGGCCAGACTGCAGAAAGGAGGGGCCAGGTGGCGAAGAACCCGATGGACCGTTTCCAGGGGAGCGAGGGACAGAGCCCCGAGGAAGCGCAGTTTTTCTGGCGGGGCGGGCCGATCGAGGTGGCCGAGCGCACGTGGTTTCAGTGCGTTTTCAGCGGCAGCACGGCCCTCGAAACCGACGAGGGGCTGGTGCTGGTCGACAGCGGCCAGGTCGTTTTCGGGAAAGGCATGGCGGAAATGCTCCGCCAGCGCACCGCCGCGCCGGTTCACACGGCGATCTTCACGCACGGCCACGTCGATCATGCCTACGGACTGTCCCACTTCCTTAAGGAAGGTCAGCCGCCCCCCCGGGTCATCGGGCACGCCGCCATGCCCGCCCGCTTCGCTCGCTACGAGGAAACCTCACGGCACAACAGCATCCTGAATGCGCGGCAATTCGGAGGCACGGCGAAGATGGCGGAAGAGGGGGACGCCTACGATCTCTTCCACGCGCCGGCGATCCTCCCGGATACGTTCTACGAGGATCGTCACGCGCTCCGGGTTGGCGGCATCACCTTCGAGCTTCATCACTGCCGTGGAGAGACCGACGACCACACCTGGGTGTACTGTCCCGAGCGCGGCGTGCTCTGCTCGGGTGATCTGTTCATCTGGAGCGTGCCCAACGCCGGAAACCCGCAGAAGGCGCAGCGCTACCCGTGGGATTGGGCCCGGGGCCTCAGGGAGATGGCTGCCTGCCAGCCGCGCAGCCTCTGTCCGGGCCACGGCGGCCCGATGGTGAACGAGCCGGAGAAGATCCAGCGGATGCTTCTCGAGACAGCCGCCTACCTCGAATCGATCGTGGAGCAAACCCTCAAGGCCCTCAACGACGGCTCACCGCCCCACGTGGACATTGTTGCGCGCGTGTGCCAGCCTCGAAGCGACTCGCCCTGGCTGCAACCAGTTTATGACGAGGCGGAGTTCATCGTGCGGAACGTGATTCGCCACTACGGCGGCTGGTATACGGGACGGCCGAGCGAACTGAAGCCCGCCGCACGGGCGGCGGTTGCCCTTGAAGTTGCCGCGCTCGCCGGGGGAGCGCGTGCCCTGCTGGCGCGCGCGACCGCGCTCGCGGAGGCCGGCGACACCCGCCTCGCCTGCCACCTCGCGGACTACGCTCTGGAGGCGAGCCAGGAAGACAAAGAGGTGCAATCCGGAGTTGCCGCGATCTACGAGAGAAGGGCGGACGGAGAGACGAGCCTGATGGCAATCAATCTGTTTCACTCTGCGGCGGCCTATGCCCGTGAAGGGCGGCCGTTCGTCTAGGAATGAGCAGCCCCCGTTGGAAGGGACCTGCCTCGGAGCCTCCTGATTGCTGTTCAACTCGCTCCCTTTCTGGGTCTTCTTCGCAATCTTTCTTGCGCTCTACGTGCGTCTCGACCGCGTGCGCCAGAACTGGCTCCTGCTTCTCGGGAGCTACGTTTTCTACGGCGCCTGGGACTGGCGGTTCGTGGGGCTCCTCATGCTCACGACGACCGTCGACTGGTTCGTGGCGCTGCGGATCGATGCAAACTCGGTGCAGGCCGGTAAAAAACGCTGGCTGTTCGTCACGATCATCACCGATCTCTCAATCCTTGGATTCTTCAAGTACTACAACTTCTTCGCAGAAAGTCTGATCGACCTGGGCGCGCGGGCCGGGCTCCATCTGGAGCCGGGTCTGCTGCAGATCATCCTGCCCGTGGGCATCAGCTTCTACACCTTTCAGTCACTCGGTTACGTGATCGACGTCTACCGGGGCCGGCAGGCGGCGACCGGGAATCTTCTCGAGTATGGAATCTACACAGCCTTCTTCCCGCAACTTGTTGCCGGGCCCATCGAGCGGGCCTGGCACATGCTTCCGCAGGTGCGCGTGCCCCGGCAGGTCACGCGGGAGGGGCTCAGCGACGGGGCGCTGCTCATCTCCTGGGGCCTCTTCAAGAAGATGTACATTGCCGACAATCTCGCCGAGATCGTCACGAGCGTCTTCGAAGGGCCGGATCCGCTCGACGGGCTCAGCGCACTGATGGCGGTCTACGCCTTCGCTTTTCAGATCTATTGCGATTTCTCGGGCTACACCGACATTGCCCGGGGCCTCGGGAGAATTCTCGGCTTCAACCTTTTCGCCAATTTCCACCTCCCTTACTTCGCCCTCAACCCCACCGAATTCTGGCGGCGCTGGCATATCAGCCTCTCGGCCTGGCTTCG
>JAUYMQ010000278.1 GCA_030698575.1 Deltaproteobacteria bacterium | reverse complement strand
ATGGGGATCAACCTGCGCGGCAGTGAGGGGGCGCTGTGAGCGCGCCAGCACGTCACCCGGCCGCGATAGAAGAGTGGGGCGCGTGAGTCGCCGCGCGCCCGGGTCGCCCTCGGCCAGGTTTCGAGCTGCTGGCCGGGGGCGGCCGTGTATTTCGTGCCCCAACCCCCGGGGCGTGCCCCCGGGCCGGGTGCCTTCCTCCGCCTGGCCTGGGGGCTGTCTTTCCTGCAGAACGTCGATCCTGGGGCATCCTCGCGCGCAGATGCACGGCCACATCGCCTACACTCACGATTACGAGTCTAATCGGCTGGGACTTCAGAGGGAAAAAGTAAAGTGACCGTCGAAGCTGATTGAGAGGGAACCGCGGCAGATGATATCCCGGCCAAGCAGCACCTGATAGGGACCCGCCGCGGATGTCACGAACTCCATGACTTGTTGGCCAGGAAGTCCGAAGCCAAGCGTGCCGAACGGAACGACGAGATCGGCGAGGTAGACGTTCACGGGGACCGAGTGAGTCGCGGAGGTCATCGGCCGCATGCCGATCGGGGAGAGGCCGACAGTGGACGCCACGGCGCCGGAGATGCACGTCGTTGTTGCCCCCGTGTCGATGAGAGCGGGGAACAGCACGACGCTAGGAACGGTGATACCGGATGGAGTCCAGCTTCCGGGCGCAAGCACGGCGATATTGACGATTGGACCGACGGCGGGGTCGAATTTACCGCTGAGGCAAGGCATGCGAGAAGAATCCGAGGTCCGCAGGTGCTTCGATCACCTCTTGAACAGAGAACAAGTGATCGAGATACAACTTCTGGCCCGCGACATAGGCGTCCCGAGCTGTATCGAAGAACTCGATGATCTCCCCGTGGCGCATGAGGGCGAACTTCCCAAGGTGGGTCCCGAGTAGATCCGGCAGCTTCTCCGCGAAAACCGCATAATTCGCGTTCACCTCTTCCTGGAGATCCACGGATACTTTGCTTTTGGCTTGGCTGTCACTGGGCATGGTGTCCCCGGGGGGCTGAATAACTGTAGGCTACCATAGTATCGGCCGAACTCGCTACGGGCCTGAATCCGCGGCCTGGTGATCGCGAGCACGCGCGTACCCCCGTCCGAGGGCTCGAATTGGGCGTAAGGGGCCGAAAAGGCAAAGAAAAGAAATCGGCCAGAGTGGCCCAATTGCAAGAGGAGCTCGGCCAGGGCGAGCTCTGAGTCACGAGGTTCTACATAGGAACCCCGTGGCCCGGTTTGATGGTTCCGCGCGGTAACCATCAATTCGCTTGACTCCCGCCGCCTGTTTGCCGCATAGGTGTACGAGAAAGAAAGCCGGCCAGGGCGGCCGGCGCTCTGACACCTGGGAGGGCTCGACATGAAGAACGGAGCAGAAGAGACCGTGGTGACGTTGCGCAAGCGCGAGGCCGTCGCCCACGGGAAGAAGAACGGGCAGGAGGGGATGATCGGACGGCTCGAAAATGGCCTCCGCGCGATCGAGGAGATCGCCCGGCTTGCCGGAGAAAGTTACGGGGATGTGGACTATCCCGAGAACGATGAGAAGCTCACGCCGGCCCGGGCTCAGGAGCTCGCGCAGAAACTCGGGGCCCGGGACAATGCGCTTGCGGTGATCCAGCTGGCATGTCAGGGCCTACACGGGGACACCCCGGTCGTCGATTGAACCGCGCGCAAGCTGCGCACTGAGAGGGGGGACCGTGAAGCGAAAGCCGAAGGGCAAGGCGCGGCGGCCCGGGCGGGTGAAGGTGTTGCCGGCGGACTGGACGCGCCGGGCGTGGAGCGTGGCGCCGTGGACGGTCTACGCGATCGACGTGCTGGCCCGGCGCGAGCAGATCCCGTCAAGCGTGCTCGTGGATCGCGTCCTGACCGCCTACTGCAAGCGCCAGCGGGACAAGATCCCGGCGGCGCCGCGGGGGATGGCGGGACCGGGAAACGGGGACTAATAGCTGGGGGCACCGAAGCTCGAGGGTGACCCCCGCGAGGGACACCAGGGCCGCTGGAAGACGGCGGCTTGGAGGGAGCTCCAGGGATGAAATCCGAAGTCTCAGTTGACGATATTACGAAAACCTCAGACCCAGAATTCCGCCTCCGAATGATGCGGAAGGTGATCGAGACCGTCAAATCGGAAGGGTCTCTGCACATGCCGTTGCTAAGCCTTGTGAGCACATTCCTCGACGGACTGGCGGCTGGCGGGCCAGCCGGAACGAAGGCAGCCTACCTCGATTATCTCCAGGCACACTTCCCAGACTTGTGCGCGGCCCTCGGAGCAGAGATCTTCTACAGCAAATATCGCAGCGCTGCGGTCCATGAGTTTAGTATCAAGAAGGGTTTCGGAATCAACCGTGACTCTAAGATGCCCGGCGAGTATTGCGGCACCACCACGGTCAGGGAAACAGGGCAAGAGTTGACGATCCTGAACATCGATCGCCTGGTCGAAGAATTCCTCGCTCACGTACGAGCCTTGGAGAAGAAGGCGGGCGTCGGAGGAACGGAGCCGGCGCCGTCGCTTACCGTGTTCGAGTAGGAGTCTGGGTAGACCGAAAAGTGATCGCGTTCACGACGGTGGATGGTCTACGCGGTCGAAGTTCTGGCGCAGGGCGAGCACGTGCCCGCCCCGATTCTCGTGGACCGAATGCTAACGGCCTACTGCCGGCGCCAGCGCGACAAGATCCCGCCGGCGCCGCGGGGCGTCCAGGGGCCGAACGGGGACGGCTGACGGGGGGCTCTTTATTCGGAGGTGAACGATGCGACGACTCAAGGGACTTTGGCAGGGACGGCGGGACTACTGGTACTTCCAGATCACCTTCCCGGACGGGCGGCGCGTCCAGCGCAGCTCGGGGGCGAAGATCTACGCCGAAGCGCGGACGATCTTCCTCGAGGCGCGAGAGGCGGCGCTGCGGGGAGACGTGCTTGAGAAGGCCAAGATGCCCACGGTGAAGGAGTACCGCTCGCTCTACCTCGACGCGCTCAAGAGCAACGGGCGCAAGCTGTCCACGCAACGGAGCGCGGCGTACAGCTTGGGGAATGTCATTCGCCGGTTCGGAAACACCCCCTTGAACGCGCTCATCCGGGACGATCTGAATACGTACAAGCAGGAACGGCTCGACGCGGGCATGTCCCCCTACAGCATCAACCGGGAGCTGCGCGCTTTGAAGGGGCTCCTGAACCACGCACGAAAGGGAAAGCTGATCGGCGAGCTACCGGCTGGTCTCGAACTGCTCAGGACCGACGCGCTTCCCGAGCCCGAGCCCTACACATTCGAGGAGCAGGCGGCGCTCATTTCCAAGCCCTTGGACCCTCGGGCCCGCGCCTACTACCTGCTTGCCTTCGCAGCGGGGCTTCGCTATCAGGAAATCGCTTGGTTGCGCTGGGACGACCTTGAGGCGGCGAAGGACGATCCTGACGGTACGATCCTCGTTCACGTTCGTCCGAAGCAGGACGGCGCAGAGACGTGGAGCCCGAAGAACCGCCAGCGGCGCGTGGCTCTCCTGGACCGGGAGACGTGGGCGATCCTGGAGGAATATCAGATCGGCCTCGATGTGAAGTCGCCTTGGGTCATTCCTGGGCGCCACGGTGAGCGGTTCCGAAACCCGACGAAGTTCCTCCGGCAAGCGGCCCAGGAGGCGGGGGTCTACCGCAAGGGGAAGCTCGTCCACGCGGCCCGACACAGTTTCGGGACGACGATGGCGCAGATCGCCCCGCTGCGGGACGTGCAGGCAATGATGGGCCATTCCTCGCCGCTCGTGACGGAGCGCTACCTGCACGCGGACGTACGGGCCCAGCGGGAAGCCTTGCGGAAGGCAGGGTTCGGGAAGGCGGCCCAGGATGCGCTCAGAGGCCGGGACGGGGCGCAGATAATTTCCTTGCAGCGCCGCTAGTTGCTTGGCATTTTGCGGGCCTTCTGCTTGATCTGGCGGTCCCGCTTGTACCGGGCTTGAGAACGGGAGTTCTAAGGACCCGCAAGGAAAGCGGAAATCGTTACGGCTGCGTAGCTCAGTGGTTAGAGCGAGGGACTCATAATCCCTAGGTCGGTGGTTCGATTCCACCCGCAGCCACCATTTTGAGTCATCGTTCGAGTGGCGATGGGCCATCGGTGACGTCGCACCTTTCTTGAACTTTTCATGACACCACGGGGCGTGCGGCACCACTTACCCTCCGACAGATGGCAGGTCGCCCTCCCGCGACCCAAGCCTGCACCAGAGGCAATCACCCGGAGACGCGGCCCCGCCTGGGGCCGTGTCTCGTTGGGGGAGTCTGCTAGACTGAAGGCATGCTGCCTGGACAGGTGATGCGCGCCGTGAGGCGCTATGGAATGCTCGCGCAGGGCGACCGTGTCGTCGTGGCTGTTTCGGGCGGCCCCGATTCGATGGCGCTCCTGCACGTTCTCCTGATTCTGGGGAGGGAAGAGCGCTGGCAGCTACACGCCGCGCACCTGCACCACGCGCTTCGCGGCGCGGACGCCGACAAGGATCTCGCCCTGGTGGAGGCCTACGCGAAGCAGGCCGGCGTTCCGTTCCACGTCGAGCGCCTGGCGCCGGGCGATCTCGAGGGACCGGGTGTCGAGGCGCGGGCCCGGGAGCGGCGCTACGCCTTTCTTCGCCGCGTCGCCGCTGAAGCAGGCGCTGCGCGAATCGCCACCGGGCACACGCTGGACGACCAGGCCGAGACGGTGATTCTCAGGTTGCTGCGCGGGAGCGGGCCGCGCGGGCTTGCGGGCATCCTGCCCAGGCGTCGCGACGGCGTCATCCGGCCGCTCATTCTCGCGCGTCGCCAGGAGGCGGTGGCCTACCTGGAGCGCGCCGGTGTCGCCTCCCGCGAAGACGCGACGAACCGCGACCCGCGCTTCCTGCGCAACCGGGTGCGTCACGAACTGCTCCCGCTGCTGGAGGCGCTGGCACCCCGGTCGACCGAGCACCTGGCCCGGTTGGCCGACAGGCTGCGGGCCGACGAGACCTATCTTTCAGGCGAGGCGCGCCTGGCCGGGAAGCCGTGGCTGGATGCCGTCGCCGCGGGCGCGGACCCGGACGGACCTGATCTCGCGGCCTTTGCAAAGCTCCCGGAGGCGATCCGGACGCGCGTCCTCCTCTCGCTCCTGGCGGGCGCCGGGCTCGGGGCGGAACGCGTTTCGGAGGCCGTTGCGCGCGTGGAGGATCATCTCGGCCCCGGCTCGACCCCCGGCGGGATCGATCTCGGTGGCGGTCTGCGGCTGGCCTGGGATCATTCGGGCCTTCGCGTTGGACGGCCGGATGTTCCCCGAGGGCGCGACCGGTTGCTCCCGGCGCCGGGCGTCCTTTCCCTCGGGGACGGGCGCATTCTCGAAGCGACGGTTCTCGAAGCCGATGCGCCACTGCCCGATGCCGCAGGCGGAGCGCTCTTCGATCTCGACACACTGGGCGGCCCGCTCCGCGTGCGTTCGCGGCGACCCGGCGACCGGATGCGGCCCCGGGGCTTCGGCCACTGGCGGAAGCTGAAGGATGTTCTGATCGATGCGGACGTCCCGCGTGCCGAGCGGGACCGCGTCCCGATCGTGGTCGCCGGCGACGAGATCATCTGGGTGGCCGGCTTGCGGGCCTCGGAACGGGGCAAGCCCACCGGGGCGACGCGTCGGCGGCTCTTTCTCACGCTGCGCGGCCCGTTACCGGGCTCTGATGCGGCCACATCGGATGGAAATCCCTGACGGCGCGGCGATTTACGAGTTGATGGGCACCAGGGAGCGTGCTAATGTGAAGCATTTTCAGGGGTTTTTAGCCTCTTCGACAGCTAATCAGAAGCTGCGCGGGGGCCGATAGTCCCTGAGGGGTTCAGCGCCGGATCACCCGGCCGGCGCCCGGCCCCCGGGAGGTACCTTTTGAGCCAGTTCTACAAGACCCTCGTCCTCTGGACCGTGATCGTCGTGATGGCCCTCCTACTGTTCCGGGTCATGATGAACCCGAACGTCCAGGAAACGAAGATCGACTACAGCCAGCTCATCGCCCGCCTCGAGAAGGGAGACGTCGCCGAGGTGACGATGAGAGATCAGATGGTCGAGGGAAAGCTCAAGAACGGCGATTCCTTCCAGACCTACGTCCCCTCCGACGCCGAGATCACCAAGCGCTTCGAGGAGCACAACGTCCGCATCGTGGTGGAGCCGCGGAAGGAGCCCGCCTTCTGGCACGCGATCCTTCTCAACTGGTTCCCCATGCTGCTGCTCATCGCCGTGTGGATCTTCTTTATGCGGCAGATGCAGGCGGGCGGCGGCAAGGCGATGAGCTTCGGCAAGTCCAAGGCCAAGCTCCTCTCCGAGCACCACCAGAAGGTCACCTTCGATGACGTGGCAGGCGTCGAGGAGGCAAAGGAGGAGCTCGAGGAGATCATCGCTTTCCTCAAGAACCCGAAGAAGTTCACGAAGCTCGGCGGGCGGATCCCGAAGGGCGTGCTGCTCATCGGCTCGCCTGGCACTGGCAAGACGCTTCTCGCCCGGGCCATCGCCGGAGAGGCGGGCGTGCCCTTCTTCTCGATCTCGGGCTCGGACTTCGTCGAAATGTTCGTGGGCGTGGGCGCATCGCGCGTGCGCGATCTCTTCCTCCAGGGGAAGAAGAACGCCCCATGCCTCGTCTTCATCGACGAGATCGACGCCGTCGGGCGTCACCGCGGTGCGGGACTCGGCGGCGGACACGACGAGCGCGAGCAGACGCTCAATCAGCTGCTTGTCGAGATGGACGGCTTCGAATCGAATGAGGGGGTGATTCTCATCGCCGCGACCAACCGTCCCGATGTGCTCGATCCCGCCTTGCTCCGTCCCGGCCGGTTCGACCGGCAGGTGGTCGTGCCGAAACCGGACGTGCGTGGCCGGGAGCAGATTCTGAAGGTCCACACCAAGCGGACCCCGCTCTCGGAGGATGTCGAACTCGGGGTGGTGGCACGGGCGACGCCCGGCTTCTCGGGCGCCGACCTCGAGAATCTCGTGAACGAGGCGGCGCTGCTGGCCGCCCGGACGAACAAGACCACGCTGAACGCCAGCGATTTCGAGAAGGCCAAGGATAAGGTGCTCATGGGCTCCGAGCGGCGGAGCATGATTATCAGCGACGAAGAGAAGAAGGTCACCGCGTACCACGAAGCCGGGCACGCGCTCGTGGCCAACACCGTGCCGGGCAGCGATCCGGTGCACAAGGTCACGATCATCCCGCGCGGCATGGCCCTCGGGGTGACGCAGACCCTTCCTCTTGACGACCGGCACACCTATCGCAAGCAGCACCTGCTGGCGATCATCGCAAAGGCCATGGGCGGGCGGGCGGCCGAGGAGTTGATCTTCGGCGACACCTCCACGGGCGCCTCCGATGATCTCGACAAGGCCCAGGATCTGGCTCGCAACATGGTCTGCCGGTACGGGATGAGCGAGATGGGTCCGGTGACCTTCGGCAAGCGCGACGACAACATCTTCCTCGGCCGCGAGTTCGCGCACCGGCCCGAGTACTCGGAGGATACCGCCAAGGTCATCGACGCCGAAGTGAAGCGCATCCTCATCGAGAGCTACGATCTGGCGAAGAGCATTCTCGCGGAGAACCTCGAAGTTCTCCATCGAATCGCCGAGGCGCTCCTCGAGAGGGAGTCGCTGGAAGGGAACGAGATCGAAGCGCTCATGCGAGGCGAGGTGCTTCCGGAGCTTCCGGTCGTGGTGCCGCCGGTTTCGGAGAAGGCGGCCAAGAAAAGCGATACGCCCAAAGTGGGCGGCAAGAACATCGTCGAACCGGAGCCGATGCCGAGCTGATCCCCCCCGCCTCCCGGGTGTCCCGCCTGGCATGCGCGACGCGTCGCCGGGCCACGGAGATGGCGGAGCAATGCCCACCCCCAATCGTCTTCTCGAGACAGTCAGCCCGGGCGAGTCCTCGCGCCGGCGCTTTACCGTCAAATTTCGCGGCGGGGAGCTCCGATTCGACGGGCGCACGCTTGTCATGGGCGTCGTAAACGTCACACCGGATTCGTTTTCCGACGGCGGGCGGTTCCTGGCGCCCGCAGATGCACTTTCGCAGGCAAGGCGCCTTGCGGAAGAGGGGGCGGATGTCATTGACGTCGGGGGCGAGTCGACCCGCCCCGGCGCCCAACCGGTGAGCGCCGCCGAGGAATGCGCCCGGATCGTTCCCGTGGTGGAGCGGCTTGCGGCTGAGCTGCAGGTCCCGATCTCGATCGACACGACGAAGTCGGAAGTAGCCGAAGCGGCCCTGCGCGCCGGGGCGAAGCTGGTGAACGTCGTGGGCGCCCTGGCCATCGATCCCGGTGTGGCCGACGTGGCCGCGCGTCGGGAAGCGGGGCTCGTCCTTATGCACATGAAGGGGCGCCCCGGCCGCATGTACGATGAAGCGCACTACCCCGGAGGAGTGATGGCGGAGGTGATCGACGGGCTCGCCGGTGCGATGGCGCTGGCTGAGGCGCGCGGGGTGGATCGCGAGCGGATCATTCTCGATCCCGGACTCGGATTCGGAAAGCGCACCGCCCACACGCTGGAGGCGCTACGCCATCTGGGCGAACTGCAAACGCTCGGGCGGCCGATCCTGGTGGGACCGTCGCGCAAGTCCTTCATAGGCGAGGTTGCCGGCCTGGCGGTCGAGGAACGGCTTCCGGGAACTGCCGCGGCCTGCGCTATCGCGGCCCTGCTCGGCGCCGGAATGGTGCGGGTGCACGAAGTGGCGCCGATCCTGGCCGGGCTCCGCATCGCCGAGGCGGTGCGCGACGCCGGCGGGGAGATCTAATGGGCGTGTGGACCTACTTGAACGACATCTACGTGGCGTTTTCGGTGAAGGACGCCGTCGATATCCTCATCGTCGCCCTGGGGATCTACTCCCTGCTTTTGCTCATTCGTGGTACCCGGGCCTTCCAGATGCTCGTGGGCCTGTTTCTCATCGTCGCGGTGCTCGTGATCTCGCAGTACTTCCAGCTGTTCACGACCCAGTGGGTGCTGGACAACTTCCTCGGCTCCTTTGCGATCTTGATCGTCGTCATATTCCAGCACGATATCCGCCGGGCGCTCGCGAAGGTGGGTCGGGGCGTTTTCTTCCCGCAGCTGGGGCGGGGTGAGGAAACGCAGGTGCTCGAGGAAGTGGTCCGGGCCTCCCAGTCCTGCGCGAACAAGCGCATCGGCGCGCTCATCGTGCTGGAGCGCGAAACAGCCCTCGAGAATCACCTGGAGGGCGGGCAGCCGCTGGACGCCAAGGTCGTCCGCGATCTGCTCGTGTCGATCTTCATGCCCGGCTCGCCGCTCCACGACGGTGCGGTTCTGGTGCAGCGCGGGCGCATTGTGGCCGCGGGTTGCCTGCTCCCGCTCACGCGCAATCCTGACGTCGATCGCGAGCTGGGCACGCGGCACCGCGCGGCCATCGGGCTGACCGAGGAGACCGATGCGGTCGTTGTCGTGGTCTCGGAGCAGACCAGCAACATGTCCGTCGTGGAGGGCGGCGTGATCGAGGTGGCCGCCGACGTGAACGCCCTCCGGAGCCTGCTGACGGATGCGCTTGGCCGCAAGTTGAAGGATCAGGCGAAGGGGCAGGAAGATCCGCCGCAGGAGGTCGGTGCTGCCGGCCTCAAGGCTGCGGAGGCCCAGGTCGCAGGCGATCGCGAGGGGAGCTGAAGCGAATGGCATGGCTGCGTGAACTCGTTGTCAAGAACACAGGCCTCAAGATCCTTTCGCTTTTCCTCGCGTTAGTTCTCTGGATAGTCGTTTTCCAGGGCGATCAGATCGTCGATCAGACCTTCGAGGTTCCGGTGCGCGTGGCGCCGGGGCCCGGCTCGTTCATCATGGACCAGAGCGTGCTGACCGTGAAGGTGGCTGTCACGGGAACGCCGATTCTCCTTCGCCGTTTTCTGCCGGCAGACGTGGTAGCGCGCATTCCGCTCTCGAACGAGCGGGAGGGCGAGCAGATCCTCCAGATATCGAAGGACCACCTGGGCCTGCCGGGTGAGCTGGAAGTCGTGCGCATCACCCCTCCGATCGTCTCCGTCAAGGTGGAGCGGAAGGAGCGAAAGCGGATGCCCATCCTGACGGTCCTGAGCGGCGACCCGGCGTCGGGCTTCCGTGTGACCGGCGTGCGAAAGCAGCCCTCTACCGTGATGGTGGAGGGGGCGCGGAGCGAGGTGGCGGCGCTGGAAGGAGTGCCCACACGGCCGGTGGATGTGAGCGGGCGGTCCGAGAGCCTTCAGCGCGAGGTGCCGCTGGCCGACACAGGGAAGAAGACGGTCATGGTGGCGGAGGACGTCACGGTGAAGGTGAGCGTGACCATCGAGGCCGTGCCTGCCCCTGCCGACGAAGGCGAGAAGCAGGACAAGGATAAAACCGCGAGGCGCGCCTCTAGATAGGAGATTTCATTCGAATGGCGGCGAAAGGCAACAGGCGGCAGGGAAACGCGGCCCCGGCGGGCAAGCGGAGGCTCTTCGGCACCGACGGCATCCGCGGGGTGGCCAACGTCCACCCGATGACGAGCGAGATGGCGATCCAGGTCGGCCGGGCGGCAGCATACCTGTTCCGGCAGAGCGCCCGCCCCGGGCACCGGCACCACCAGATTCTCATCGGCAAGGACACCCGCCTCTCGGGCTACATGATCGAAAACGCGCTCTCGTCGGGCATCGTGTCGATGGGCGTCGATGCGCTCCTCGTCGGGCCGATGCCCACGCCGGGCATCGCCTTTCTCACGAGCAGCATGCGCGCCGATGCGGGGATCGTCATCTCGGCGTCGCACAATCCGTTCCAGGACAACGGGATCAAGTTCTTCTCGCGCGACGGCTTCAAGCTTCCGGACGATCTGGAGATCCAGATGGAGGAGCTGATCTTCGGTGACGGGCTGGACGGGCACCGGCCGACGGCGACGCAGCTCGGCAAGGCCTACAAGATCGAGGATTCGCGGGGGCGCTACATCGTCTTCCTGAAGAACACGTTCCCGAAGACTCTCACCCTCGACGGGATGACCATCGCGCTCGATTGCGCCAACGGCGCGGCGTTTCGCGTTGCACCGGCGGTGCTCGAAGAGCTGGGGGCCGAGGTCATCCACCTCGGCGTCGAGCCCGACGGCGAGAACATCAACCGCGACTGCGGCTCGCTGCATCCCGAAGTGGTGTCCGCCGCGGTCCTGAAGCACGGCGCCGATCTCGGCATTGCGCTGGACGGGGACGCCGATCGGGCGATCTTCGTCGACGAGAAGGGCGCGCTGGTGGACGGTGACGCGATCATGGCCATCTGCGGCCTGGAGCTGATGCGCGAGGGAGCCCTGGCCAAGAACACCGTCGTGGCCACCGTCATGAGCAATCTGGGGCTCGAGCGTTCCATCCGCGAGGCGGGGGGCAAGATGATCCGCAGCCAGGTGGGCGATCGGTACGTGGTGGAGGAGATGGTCCGTGGCGGCTACAACTTCGGCGGCGAACAATCGGGGCACCTCATTTTCCTCGATCACAACACGACCGGCGACGGGATGATAAGCGCGCTCCAGCTCCTCGCGATCATGCAGAAGCGGCAGCGCCCGCTCTCGGAACTTGCCGGCGTGCTCACGCGGGTGCCGCAGATCCTCCTGAACGCGCGTGTCCGCGAGCGCCTGGATCTCCACGGGATCCCCAGGATCGACGAGGCGATGCGGCAGGTCGAGCAAGAGCTGGGCGACGCGGGGCGACTGCTTGTCCGCTACTCGGGCACAGAGCCCGTGGTGCGCGTGATGATCGAGGGAGAGGACGAGGCGATGATCCGCCGGATGGCCGAGGACCTCGTGGATTGCATCACGGCCGGCGTGGGGACGGGTGAGCCCGCCACCGACGGGCTCAAAAGGAAGGTAGTCAGATGAAAGTCGAGACGGCGGGCGCCGCGAGGCTCGGCGTCAACGTTGATCACGTGGCCACCCTCCGGCAGGCGCGCCGAATCCGCTACCCCGATCCGGTGGCGGCCGCCGTTGTCGCCGAACTTGCCGGCGCCGACAACATCACGGTTCATCTGCGCGAGGATCGGCGTCACATCCAGGACCGCGACGTGCAGGTCCTTCGCCGCATCGTCCAGACGCGCCTGAACCTCGAGCTGGCGGCCGTTCCAGAAATGGTGAGGTTCGCTCTCGAGGTCCGGCCCGACAGCGTGACGCTTGTTCCCGAGCGTCGCGAGGAAGTGACCACCGAGGGAGGTCTGGATCTGCGCGCGGCCTTCGCGCCGGTGCGGGAAGCCGTGGCGGCGCTGGTCGCGGCGGGCATCCACACGGGAATTTTCATCGATGCGGACACCGAACAGATCGAGCGCGCGCGGGAGACCGGCGCGAATTCCATCGAGATCCACACCGGCCGCTACTGCGACGCCCCCGACGACGCCGGCATGGGGCGCGAGCTGGCGCTCATCCGGCAGGGGGCGGTGGCGGCTGCGAAGCTCGATCTCGAGGTGCACGCGGGGCACGGCCTGAACCTGCAGAACGCGCGAGAGGTGGCCGCCATCCCCGAGATCGTCGAGTTCAACATCGGCCACAGCCTCGTCTCTCGCGCGGTCTTCGTCGGCCTGGAAAGGGCCGTCTCGGAGATGAAGGCGCTCATCACGGCGGCGCGGGCCGCCGGAGGGTGAGGACGCTGGGTGACGCGGGAGTTCGCGCCGCGGTCGTGCTTGTCGAGATCGCCCGGGTCGAGCGGCTGCTGCGCCTCCACGAGGCGCGCTTCCTGGCGCGCGCTTTCACGGTGGAGGAGCGGGAGGCTTGTTTCCGCCGCCGGGATCCCGCCAGGCATCTCGCCGCGCGGCTCGCCGCCAAACTGGCGGCCCGCCGGGCGCTCGGATCTCCCGGTTTCCCCCTTCGCAGCCTCAACGTGAGTGCTTCGCGCGACGGTGCTCCCCGCCTCGACATCACGCCTCCCCCGGCGGCGAGCACGTTCCTCTCCCTTTCTCACGACGGCGGCATGGCCGCCGCCGCGGTAGTTTTCGAAGGAGCCCCGGAATGAAGCTCGCCACCGCCAGTGACATGCGCGCGCTCGAGGAGCGCACCATCCGCGAGGCGGAGATCCCGGGGCACATCCTCATGGAGCGGGCGGGCGAGGGAGCCGCCCGGGCGTTTCTCGATGAGTTCCCCGAGGTGGCCGGCAAGGCGGTCGTGGTCTTTTGCGGCAAGGGGAACAACGGCGGTGACGGACTGGTCGTCGCGCGCCACCTGGTCGCCGCCGGAACTCCGGCGCGCGCCCTTTTGCTCGGCAAGGCCGACGCGCTCCCGGGGCATCCCGCCAGCATGCTGCAGGCGGCGCGCGGCGCGCGCGTCCGCGTGAACGATATCATCGACGAGGCGGCCCTCCGGCGGATTGCAGGCGAGCTGTCCCAGTGCGCGGCGATTGTCGACGCCGTTTTCGGGACGGGGCTCGAGCGGCCGGTGACCGGGCTTGCCGGTGCGGCGGTCGATCTGATGAACGCGCTCAGGCCGGGGCGCCGCGTGCTGGCCGTGGACATCCCGACGGGCGTGGACGCCACGACGGGGGCCGTCCTCGGTCGTGCCGTCGAGGCCGACCTTACGGTGACCTTCGGCCTGCCCAAGCGAGGTCACGTGCTCTTTCCCGGGGCCGCGCTCGCGGGAAGACTCCGCGTGGTGGACATCGGCATCCCGGCGGCCTACGTCGCCGACGCAAACCTGCGCGAGGCGATCATCACTCCTTCATACGCGCTGGCAGCGCTTCCGCCCCGTCCACCGGACGCCCACAAGGGGACCTTCGGGCACCTGCTGGTGCTGGCCGGCTCGCCGGGAAAGACCGGTGCGGCGGCCATGACCGCGCAGGCAGCGATGCGGTGCGGGACCGGGCTGGTTACGCTCGCGGCGCCGGAAAGCCTCATTCCCGTGCTCTCCGCCAAGCTCACCGAGGTGATGTGCGAGGGGGTGCCGGAGACCGACGCGCGGACGCTGGGGCGAAAGGCGGGCGAGCGGCTGGCCTCTCTTGCCGAGGGGAAGACCGCACTGGCGGTGGGCCCCGGACTCTCTCTGCATCCGGAAACGCGCGAGTTCGTTCTTGCGATGGCGCGCGAGGTGGCGCTGCCCATGCTGCTCGACGCCGATGCGCTGAATGCACTGGCCGGGCGCCCCGACGCTATCGGGGCCGCGCCGGGGCCGCGCGTGCTGACGCCGCATCCGGGCGAAATGGGGCGGCTCCTCGGCACAGACAGCAGCGCGGTCAACGCCGATCGATTCGGCGCGGCAAGGGGCCTGGCCCAGGCGCAGGGTGTTGTCGTGGTGCTGAAGGGCGCGCGCACAGTCGTGGCGGACCCGGGAGGTGAGTTGCGCGTTAACATGACGGGCAACCCCGGCATGGCCTCCGGCGGAATGGGCGATGCGCTGTCGGGGATGATCGGCGGCTTCCTCGCGCAAGGCGTCGCGCCGTTCGACGCCGCCTGTCTCGGCGTCTACCTGCACGGGCTGGCGGGCGACAGGGCGGCGGCCGAGCACGGGCGGGTCGGGCTGCTTGCCACGGATCTCATCGAGCGAATTCCCGCGACCATCGACGCGCTCAGGGCCGGCCGCGCCGGCGTTCCGTCCTGACGAGGCCGATTTCCGAAATGCCGACTTCCAGGGCTCCGGGAGCAGAGTCGCCCGCGCAGAGCGGCTTGGGCGAGCGCGTGGTTGAAACAAGCTCCGAGGCCGAAACCCGCGCCCTCGGTCGAAGTGTCGGGGAGGGGCTCCACCCCGGCGCTGTCGTGGCGCTCATCGGAGACCTGGGCGCGGGAAAAACGATCTTCGCGAAGGGGGTGGCCGAGGGGCTCGGCTGCAGCGACGAGGCGTCC
>JAUYMQ010000276.1 GCA_030698575.1 Deltaproteobacteria bacterium | reverse complement strand
CGCTCGGTCCACGCCAGCGCGTTCCCGCGGCCGAAGTTCCTGATACTCTCGTTCCCGCACAACCCCACGACGGCGACCGTGGAGCTGTCTTTCTTCGAGCGCGTCATCGCGTTTGCCCGCGAGAACGATCTCCTGGTCATTCACGATTTCGCCTACTCCGATCTCGTGTTCGACGGCTACCAGGCGCCCAGCATCCTTCAGGTTCCCGGAGCGAGCGACGTCGCCGTCGAGTTCACCAGCCTCTCGAAGAGTTACAACATGCCGGGATGGCGGGTGGGCTTCTGCGTGGGCAACCGGCGCATGATAGCGGCGCTCTCGAGGCTGAAGAGCTACTTCGACTACGGGATCTTCCAGCCAATCCAGATAGCCTCGATCATCGCGCTGAACGGTCCGCAAGATTGCGTGGGGGAGACCCAGCAGCTCTACCGTGAACGGCGTGACACGCTGGTCGACGGACTCGACAAGGCCGGGTGGAAGATCGAGAAACCCCGGGCGACCATGTTCGTCTGGGCGCCGGTGCCGGAGGAGTACCGGAGCCTGGGCTCCCTGGAGTTCTCCATGCGGCTCATGAAGCAGGCGAAAGTGGCGGTCTCCCCGGGCATCGGTTTCGGCCCGCATGGGGACAATGCCGTCCGCTTCGCCCTCATCGAGAACGAAGAGAGAATCCGGCAGGCGGTCCGCGGTATCCGGCGGATGCTCCGGGAAGGGGCGGGGGAATGAAGGCCGTCGGCATCGGTCTGGTGGGCTTCGGGACCATCGGAAGAGGCGTGGTCAGGCTCCTCCAGGAGAACGCATCGCTCATCGGCGACCGGACCGGTGCGCCCCTGGTCCTCCGGCACGTCGCGGACGTTGACACCGCCCGCGATCGGGGCGTTGCGCTCGAGGCCGGCGTTCTCGTCGCGGACTACCGCGGTCTCCTCGAGGACGATGAGATTCAAATCGTCGTCGAACTGGTTGGCGGAACCACGGTGGCCCGCGAAATCGTCCTCGGCGCGATTGAAGGGGGCAGGCACGTCGTCACCGCCAACAAGGCGCTTCTCGCCGTCCACGGCAAGGAGATCTTCGATGCGGCGGAGAAGCGCGGGGTCGAGGTGCGCTTCGAGGGGAGCGTGGGTGGCGGAATCCCCATCATCCGGGCCATCCAGGAAGGCTTCGCCTCTGATCGGATCGAGAGCATCCACGGCATCATCAACGGGACTTCCAATTACGTGCTCTCGAAGATGACCGCCGAGGGGCGCCCCTTCGATGCCGTCCTCAGGAAGGCGCAAGAGAAGGGGCTGGCGGAGGCCGACCCGGCCTTCGACGTCGACGGCACCGACGCGGCGCACAAGCTCTGCATTCTGAGCGCCCTGGCTTTCGGCTACTATCTCGATCTCGATCACATTTACCGCGAGGGGATCGAGAAGATCACGCCGGCGGACATCGAATTTTCCCGCGAGTTCGGTTTTACCATCAAGCTGCTTGCGATCGCCCGCGCGAAAGACGGTGTGATCGAGGCACGCGTGCATCCGACGATGATCCCCTCGTCGCATCTGCTGGCCACCGTCGACGGCGCCTACAACGCCATCTATGTGCACGGCGCGGCCGTGGGATCGACCATGCTCTACGGGCTCGGCGCCGGTGAAATGCCCACCGCGACCGCCGTTGTGAGCGACGCGATGGACATCGCGCGCGGCCTCCTGCGCAAGGCACCCCGCCGCGGGAGCGGCCTCTCGGTTCACAACAGCTTTCTCGCAAGAGGGCAGCTCAAACCGATGAACGAAATCGTGTGTCACTACTACCTGCGCTTCACCGTTCCCGACCGGCCTGGAATCCTGTCGCGGATCTCGGGGATCCTGGGGGATCACGACATCTCGATCTCGAGCGTCATCCAGAAGAGGCGCGAGCACGCACGGAACGTCCCAATCGTTATCATGACCCATGCCGCGCGCGAGAAGAATCTGCGCGACGCGCTCGCTGGCATAGACGGCTCGGATACAGTCCAGGCCCCGACCCAGATGGTTCGCGTCGAACCCGATCTCGCCTGAGGGCGCATTTCATTGCGAGGAGGGGCCGCAGGCGCCGACGAAGCAATCCCCTGCGAACTAGGCACGGGTGGCGTCTGCTGGGGGGATTGCTTCGTCGCTCCGCTCCTCGCAATGACATGCGGCGGGGCGCGCAAACGGACCCACATTCGATCCGGGAGTGCCAATGAAGTACGTGATCCTCCAGTGCGACGGGATGCCCGACCGGCCCATAAAGGAACTTGGTGATAGAACGCCCCTCCAGGCGGCGCGGACGCCGCTGCTCGACAGGATCGCGCGCGAGGGCCGCTTCGGCCTCTGCCGTGTCATCCCCGAGGGATTTCCGCCCGGGAGCGACATCGGAAACCTTTCGATCTTCGGCTACGAGCCGGCGCGCTACTTCACCGGCCGTTCCCCGCTCGAGGCCGCCGCGATGGGGGTCTCACTGGGACCTGAGGACGTGGCTTTTCGCTGCAATCTGGTAACGCTGCGCGAGGAAGGCCCGGACTCCGTTATGGAGGACTTCGCCTGCGGTCACATCCCCAACGAGGAGTCCCACGAGATCATCAGGCGCCTCGATGAGGCGCTCGGCGGGGGGGAGTTCTCGTTCCATCCCGGAGTATCCTACCGGCACCTTCTTGTGTGGCACGGCGGGGTCGAAAAGATGACCACCACGCCGCCGCACGACATCAGCGACCGTCCGGTCACTCCCCATCTGCCCGCCGGCGACGGAGCAGAGCCATTGCGGGAACTGATGGCGCGGTCCAGGGAGATCCTGGCCGCGGACCCCGTGAACCGGGCCCGCGCGGCCCGGGGCGAACGTTCAGCCTCGAGCATCTGGCTCTGGGGGCAGGGGCGGGCAACGGTTCTGGAGCCCTTCGAGAAACTCCGCGGCCTGCGGGGCGGAGCCATCAGCGCGGTGGACATCATCCGTGGAATCGCCCGTCTGGCCGGAATGGAGATCATTCACGTTCCGGGGATCACCGGCTGGACCGACACCAACTACGAAGGGAAGGCCTCCCACGCGATTGATGCGCTCCGCCAGCTCGATCTCGTCTTCATTCACATTGAGGCCACCGACGAGTCGGCGCATCAGGGTGATTTCAAATCGAAGGTCCAGGCCATCGAGGACATCGATTCCCGTGTGCTCCGGCCGCTTCTGGACGGCCTGCCTGGTGTCGGCGATCACAGGCTTCTCGTTATCAGCGACCATCCGACACCCTGCGCGATCAAGACGCACACCCCCGAGCCGGTCCCCTTCGCCGTCTGGCCCGCGCCTCCCGGACGGCCGCCCAGCGGTGCGCGGGCCTTCACCGAGGCGGAGGCGGCGAAATCGGATTTGACCGTCGACCGGGGATGGACGATCATGGAGCGTTTTCTTTCGGGGGATATCTAGGGCCGCGCCTTCCGCTTGAGCGAAATCACCTAAGTACAAAACCGAGGAGACTTGGCATGGATCGGAACCTTGCGCTGGAGTTCATTCGCGTCACTGAGGCCGCGGCGCTCGCTAGCGCGCTCCTCATGGGGCGTGGAGACGAGAAGGCAGCGGATCAGGCGGCGGTGGACGGGATGCGCCGCACGCTCAATTCCATCCATATGGCAGGCACCGTCGTGATAGGCGAAGGAGAGCGTGACGAAGCCCCCATGCTCTACATCGGCGAGAAAGTCGGAAGCGGCGAGGAGCCGAAGGTGGACATCGCTCTTGATCCGCTCGAGGGGACGACGATCACTGCAATCGGCGGCTCCAACGCTCTCAGCGTGATTGCCGTGGCGAACGAGGGGCAGTTCCTTCACGCGCCCGACACCTACATGGACAAGATCGCCGTCGGTCCCGCCGCGGCCGGATGCATCGACATCCGGAAGTCGGCTTCGGAAAACATCAGGGCGGTTGCCGAGTGCATCGGACGCCGGCCCGACGAGGTGACCGCCGTCATCCTCGATCGTCCGCGCCACTCCGAGTTGATCAAGGAAGTCCGGGCGACCGGCGCGAGGATCAAGCTCATACGGGACGGCGACGTGTCGGCCGCGATCGCCACCTGCCGTGAAGATACCGGCATCGATATCCTCCTGGGCATCGGCGGCGCCCCGGAGGGCGTCATTGCGGCCGCCGCGCTGAGATGCGTCGGCGGAGACATGCAGGGCGTCCTCAAGTTCAGGAACGATGAGGAGCGCGAGCGCGCCAAGCGGATGGGCGTGGACGATTTCAATCGGGCCTACACCATCACCGACCTCGCAGGCGGAGATGTCATGTTCGCGGCGACGGGCGTGACCAGCGGTGATTTCCTGCAGGGCGTCCGCTTCTTCAGGGGAGGGGCGCATACCCACAGCGTCGTCATGCGCTCGAAGAGCGGGACCGTCCGCTACATCGAGGCTACCCACCATTTCGATTCCAAGCCGGTCTACTAGGAGGCCGCCTCTAGGGCCCCAGCCAGCCTCTATCCGACCCTGATCCGACCGAGACCCCTCGCCTGAGGGGTCTTTTTTTGCCCCCGGGATCCCGGGGAAGCCCCGGAACCCCACAGATCCGGCACAAAGCGCGCTCCTGATCACCAGAGTGCGTTACCGCTCAAGTCTGCTCAAGGAAGTCCCGAAAAAGATACCTGGCACGGTGGCTTCTTCGGGGGGGGCTGCCTTTTCACGACTTTCCCCGCCTACAGGAATCCGTCCCTATGAATAACGTCCTCAGCGTGCGTGAGGTCGCGCGGTACCTGAAACTCAACGAGCAGACCGTCTACCGGCTCGCCCGGGAGGGGAAGCTCCCGGCCTCCAAGATCGGCAAGCAGTGGCGCTTCAGCCGCCGCGATATCGAGGCCCTCATCCAGAAGCACCGGAGCAAGGGCGCAGCGAAAGGGGGGGAATAGTGGACGCATCGACTTTCGGCGGCCGCATTCGCGGCGGCGCGCGTCGCATCCCGGCTCTCAGGGTTGTCGCCGCAATTCTGGCGCTGCTTCCGGCCGTTTTCATCCTGCTCGGGGCAGAGCGCGCCTCGGCGGGCCCGATCACGCAAGCCGCATGGGCGCGTCTCCTCGTCGACGCCATGGGGCTTTCGGAGGCGGTTGATCCGTCGGGGCAGGACGACGCGGCTCTCATGGAATTTCTATCCGGAACGCCGGCTCCCGCCATTCGCGTGTGGGCCGCTTCCGCAAAACCGTTCCCGGCCGAGGCGCAAAGCGTCCCCGCGGACGGCGGCGACGGGAAAGCCGGGGTCCGTGCGGGTAACGAAACGGCCAGTGGCCGCTACCTGGTTCGGATTCCGCAGCCCGGTATCTACGCCCTGCGTTTCACGGGCGCCGGCGAGCTTCAGCGCTGGCGAATGGATGAAAACGAAGTTCGCCTCGGCCGGCCGTCCGGAACGATGGAGTCGCTGGGGGCGGAAAAGGAAAAGGGGGATCTCCTCGGCTACTTCCTGCTCTCCGCGGGGGACCACGAGGTCACCGTCGAGATTCCGCTGGGCGGCGCCCTGGGCCGGTTCGAACTGCTCAGGCAGCCTTTCCCTCACGTTCTTCCGCCGGGTGGCTGGCATCCCGGCGAGGCGCTCACCTTCGGGGTCAAGGCCGTCACGATGGTTCAGGCCATGCAGCTCGAGCACGAGTTGCCGGACATCTCGAAATGGCGGGTGCAGCGCGAGGGGGAGCGGTATGACGCCGACCCTTTGCCGGGCCAGCAGACGAACGAGGGAACGCGCGACAAACCCTCCGAGGGGGCCCTGGTGAAGGGGGCCGGAAGCGGTTCTCGGATGCTCTACCGGGTGGAGGTGCCGCAACCGGGGACCTACACGCTCCTTGCCCGGGTGACGGGCGCCGGGGGCGGGCGGCTCCTTCTGAATGATTCGGTCGAGCGCGCCTGGAGGGCGCCCGATCCTTCGGACCGCCTCGTCTGGAATGATCTGGCGACGCTGCCGCTCGGCGGCGGGGCGCAGGGCCTCGATGTTCGGCTGGACGCCGGCGCCGGCCTCGACGTGCTGAGGCTGATCTATCGCGATCCGAGTCCGGAGGCTTCTCTCATGCTTCTCGAAGACCTCGGTTTTCACGAATCCGACCCGGAGGCGGTCGTGAGCATGGCGGCCGCGATGGACAACACCGAAAACGCCCGTTTCCAGGAACGGGTGAACACGCTTGTGGCGGGTTTTTACACGCAGCCCGGCGCGGGCATCGGGCCGGGATCGGGGCCCTTTCCCGGCACGTCTCCGGGGCTGGTCTACCCCACGGCGCCCGAGACGTCAATCAGCCCCTAGGGGCGCGACGCACGACGTGCGACGGACGCCAACTGGCATCAGCTCATAGATGAACGGACGAAGAAACGACATGCGCTTCTCACTCGCCATCCTCCTGACCGCGCTCCTCTGGGGCATGACGGCGCTGATCCCGCCTGAAGCGGACGCGGGACGAGTGCAGGTCAACGGGAGCTTCGAGCTCCGGGAGACCTACGACAACAACGCTTACCTCGAGCGGCGCGGAAAGGTGGGGGACTTCTTCACGACGATCGCGCCGCTGGTGACGCTGAGCTATCGCGGCAACCGGACCGACTTCGACTCCGAGTCCGGCGCCAGCTTCTTCGTTTACGGGAAAAACGAGGATCTGAACGGGCAGTTTTTCCACGAGCGGGCGGTGCTGGAGTACCGCCTTACGCCTCATCTCTCACTCAAGGCGGAAGACCTGTTCACCTATGTGAACGAGAGGGTGGGACAGCCCGAGGATATCTCCACGAACCTCGTCCAGTCGAACAGCTGGTGGGTCGGCCCCGTGCTCCGGAGCGACATCGGGTCGAGAAGCCACGCCAGAATGGAGCTTCTCTACGGGCAGACGGACTTCCTGGGCGAGGACTCTGAAGAGGGGGAGCTTCCGAACTTTGGCGAGTCCCGGGCGAACCTGTATCTCGATCGGGAGATGACCGAGCGCATCCTGGTCTACACGTCCCAGGAGTTCACGAGCCGGGAGTACAAAGAAGACAGCGCCGCGAGCTTCAACGGCCTGCTTTCACAGATAGGCATGCGTCTCAGGCTCGGACGGCGATTCTCCGTGAACCTGTCGGGGGGCTACAACTGGATCAAGTTCGACGATTTGGGAAACCAGAACGGGAGCGTCATCGAGGCGTCGATCACCTACACGCCGAATCACCGGACCCGTGCGACCGTCGGCTACGACCAGATTTTCACGAGCGACGTCTTCGGGAATCTGTTCCGGCAGAACCGCGCGAACCTCGGCCTCGAACGGGAGATCTCTCCAAGGAGCCTTCTTCGGCTGAGCTCGTTCTACACGCTCTTCGACGACGGAGGATCGGCTTCGCCCGACAACAACTATTTCGGGGGAGACCTCAGCCTGGAGCACAAGCTCCGTCCGAGAACGTCGATCATCACCGGCGTGGGCTACCGCCAGAACGCGGGCACACTCGAGACGGACGACTTCGAGGGGCTCCGGGCGACCATCGGGCTTCGCTACGATTTCTGAGGACGCGGTTCCGGATCTCGGAGAGACCCGGAACCCGATGAACGGTTTCAACGCACCGCGGGGGGAAAATGACCTGGAAGCTGAATCGGCCCGAATTTGAATCGCTTCTCTGCGCACTGACGGCGCTCCTGCTCGTGGCGCACGGCGGAACCGCCGTCGCACAACAGGCAGGGGCAACGGGGCCGGCACTCTCGACCGCGCGGCCCGATCCCGTCCAGTCACCCTTCGGCTCCCCCACGCCGCGCGCGGCCGAGGCGGAGACACCGCCGGGGGCAATCCCGCAGGAGGCGGCCGGGTCAGCCGCGCCCGGCGGGCCCGTGACCGAGATCTCCCCGCCTCCCGGGGCCGGGCAGGCACCCGCCCGCGCCAGCGTCGGACTGGCTTCAACCGATTCCCCCGAGGGGTACACCGTCGGGCCCGGCGATGTGTTGCAGATCACCGTCTGGCAGGAGCCCGATGTCAGCGGGGAGTTCAAGGTGGGACCCGACGGCACTGTCCACCACTACCTCGTGGGTGAAGTGGGCGTTGCAGGGCACTCCACCAAGCAGATTGCCGATGTTTTGCGCGACGCGCTCGCCCAGGGGTATCTGCGTGATCCGCGCGTAACCGTCGAGGTGGTCGACTACCAGTCGCAGAAGGTCTCCGTTCACGGCTCGATCATGCGTCCGGGGGTCTACGCGCTCCGGGGGCCGACCGATCTGCTCAAGCTGCTGCTCGACGCGGGCGGCCTCACCCGCGATGCGGGGAGCGAGTGCACGCTGCTTCAGACTGGTGCCAGCGGCGGCGAGCGCGTCCAGGGGGTGACCGTCCGGCTGGACGATCTGCTCGTCAAGGGCGACGTCAGTCAAAACCGGCAGGTGGAAAACGGCGACGTCATCTACGTGCATCCGAAGGATGAGACCGAACGCGGTGCTCTCGGCAGCGAGGACCGCAGCTATTTCGTGCTCGGTGAGGTCAAGAACCCCGGGGCCTACAAATACAAGGAGGGGATCTCGGCCATGACCGCCATTCTCGACGCGGGCGGCTTCAGCGAATACGCGCGCTCGAACAAGACCAAGCTCGTGCGCGACAAGGATGGCCAGAAGGAAGAGAAGACCGTGAAGATGGGCGACGTGATGGAAAAGGGAGATCGATCGCTGGACGTGGATCTGCTCCCAGGAGACGTGATCGTGGTCCCGAAGAGCTTCTTCTAGGAGGAACGACCAACCATGCGATTCCAGTTCGAGGAAGGCGCCCACATAGCTGACTTCGTTTCTATTCTGCTGCGACGCTGGCGCTTCGTTCTGGCTTGCGCTGCAGGTGTGCTCGCGGTTGCCTGGCTGCTTACCTGGAAGCAGCAGGCCGTCTACCGGGCCACCAGCCGCATCATCATGGGGCAGACCCTGGTGCGCGCGCTCCTGCCCGAGCAGACCAATCCTTACGAGAGTTACTTCGCCGAGCGGCTCTCCTTCGAGACGCAGATTCACGTGATCAAGAGCGATCCGGTGGCCGAGCGAGTGGTGGGCAGACTGAAGCTTGCCCCGGACGATGCTTCGCCTGAAGCCCTGCGCGGCGCCGCCATGCGGGTGAAGAACTCGATCATGGTCGATCGGATTCCGGACACACGGCTGTTCGACATCAACGTCGTGGGCCCGAACGCGGAACTCGCCAGCAGCATCGCGAACACGGTGGCCGAGGTCTACATCGAGATGAATCAGGAAAGAAAACTCGAGACCACCCGGCGCTCGGTCGCCTGGCTGACCGAAGAGCTGGCGACCCTGGAGGGGAAGATCCGGGGGCTCGACGAGGAGCTGATCGACTACCTCCAGGAAACAAACATTGACCCGACGACAGGCCTGGCATCCGACTCCGGCGCCGGACGCGGGGAGGAGGGGATGGCGTCGCAGACCTCTACCGTTCAGGCGCTCTCGAACCAGCTCGCAGCGGCTGAGATGGAGCTGAACGGCCTGCTGCAGCGATACCTCGACAAACACCCGAAGGTTGTCGCGAAGCGCACTGAGGTCGAGACGCTGAGGGGCAAGATCTCAGAAGACATGGTGGAGAACTCGGCGCAGAACAAGCAGCTCATTCAGTACAACATCAAGCGGCGCGAATCGGAGCTCAACAAGGAAATGATGATCCTTCTCATGAAGAAGCTGAAGGAGATGGATCTCACCGGTGGCCTGGCGGACAACAACGTGTCGATCGTCGAATACGCGCAGATCCCGTCGAGACCGATAAGCCCGAACACCAGGCGCAACATTACCATCGGTGGGCTGCTGGGTGTCCTGCTGGGAATCGGACTCGTCCTCTATCTGGAGATCTTCGATCGCACCGTGCAGACGCCCGAGGACGCCGAGCGTTTCCTCAAGACGCCGGTGCTCGCGTCGATCATCCAGTTGGACGAGAAGGACCGGCTGGGCAACCCTTTCTTGATTTCTGCCCAGCACCCCTCGTCGCCCGAGAGTGAGATGTTCCGGACCCTCCGGACGAACCTGAAGTTCTCCCGGCCCGACGGCGTTCCTAAAACCCTTCTCGTCACGAGCACCGGTCCGGAGGAGGGGAAGAGCACTGTCTCGGCGAACCTTGGAATCACGCTTGCCAGCGGCATGAAGCGGACCGTGCTGGTCGACTCGGATTTCCGCAAGCCGAGGCTGCACAAGGTGTTCGGCCTGAAGAACGGGAAAGGAATGGTCGAGGTGCTCGTTGGCGAATCGGAGCTCGACGAAGTGATACAGCCGACCGCCATCAAGAATCTGTTCGTGATACCGCGCGGATCGCTTCCGCCAAATCCGGCCGAGCTGCTCGATTCCGACCGCCTGCGGGAGGTGCTGAAGCAGCTCCATGAGCGCTTTGACTACGTCGTGTTGGATTCACCTCCAATCGGCTCGGTCATCGATGCCTCCATCCTCGCTGGGCTGGTCGACGGAACGGTGCTCGTCGTGGAGGCGGGCAAGTTCGAATGGCGACCGATCCAGCGCGCGAAGGAGCAGATCGAAAAGTCGCAGGGGCGGATTCTGGGGGTCGTGATCAACAAGAGCCGGCGCGAGCGCCTTGGCTACTACTACCAGTATCAGCAGTACGCCTCGGGGCAGGAAACGGCCCAACAGCCGGGGGCGGCAGTCTAGCCAAGCATTCCGGAGGTAAGCGGGGGGAAGGTCTTGGAACGAGCAAAGCGCCGGGCGCGCCACGCCACGATCCTAGGGTCGGCGTTGCTCCTTGCCATCGCCGTGGCGGTTCTCGGCTGCGGCGGCGCGGCCGCGGCGCCGCTTGCAGGCGCGGGGATGCTCCTCGGCTTCGCAACCGCATGCGCCTTCGCCCTGGGCGACACCCTCTCGTTTCCGGCGCTTCGCCGGCCCGGCCGATCGGGACTCCTGGTGTCAGGCCTCCTCGCGCTGGCGGGTGTGGCCGCGCTCCACGCCTTCTATACCCACGCCGCCATTCTCCGGCTCGCGATCATTGTGGGCGCGGCGGGCGTCTACGCAACGACGCTTGTGGCCTCCGCCAGCCGCGCAGCCAGCGAGCGATTGCGCACGGGCCTCGTGCTCCTGGGCGCCGCGGCCGCGGTTCTGGCGCTGATTCACATCGAACCGATGACGGCCGGCATCCCGGGCGCGCTCACAGGCCATCCAGGAGACGCGCCACACACGGGCGGCCCTTTCATCAATCCGAACCATCTTGCGGCCCTGCTGGCCTCGATCCTCCCCGTCGCCCTGGCCGGCGTGCTCTTCCTGGGGAAGCAACCCGCCTCCCGTATCGGCGCCCTCCTGCAGGCGGCCGGGGTCGCCGTCTGCCTGGCGGGTCTGCTGGCGACCGGCTCACGGGGTGGGCTGCTGGCGGCGATCGCCGGCCTGGGATCGCTCGCGCTCTGCGTGAGCCTCGCGAAGGGGAAGGACGCGGGCCGGTGGCGAAAACGCGGACGCGCAGCCGCACTGGCGCTGACGCTTCTCGGAGGTCTGTCGCTCGGCCACGCGGAGGTTCTTTCGCGTTTCAAGCCGCCGGAGGGGACGAGCGAGAGCTCCATGGGTTTCCGGATCTCAATCTGGAAGAGCACGGTCGATGCAATCGGTTCAGGGGGCGCCGCAGGCTGGGGGCTCGGGACTTTTCCCTGGGTCTATCCGGCGCATCGCGGGGTCGACGTGCCCTATCGGGTCGAGCACGCCCACAACGACTGGGTTGAAGGATCGCTGGAAATGGGCTGGGCCTTTCCTCTTCTCGCACTGGGCGCGGCCGTGACGTTCGCGCGGCAGGCGATCGTGACATCCCGGACGCGCAACGATCGCGTTGCAGTGGCTTCGGCGGCGGCGGGGCTGTCGGGCCTTGTCGCCCTCGGCGCCCACGCGCTCGTCGACTCGCCGCTTCAGATGGCGCCGCTTCTGTGGCTCTGGGGGCTCTACGCCGGGCTCATCACCGCCTCCGCGGGGATGGGACGCCGGGGGTCAGTTCCGGCCCTCCGGCCGAGGGGGATGGCCCCGGCGATGGGGGCGGCCGCCTGTTTGCTGGTGACGGTCTCTTTCTCGATTTTCACTCTGCGTGACGCGCGGGCGGCGGCGGCCATCGCCGAGGCCGAAGCATCGCTCTCGGCCCTGGCGCCCGAACGGGCAGTCGAACTTGGGCGCCGTGCAACGGCGCTCGATCCGGGTTCCGCCGGGGCGCATGGCTTTCTTGGAAGGATGATTCTCGAGTCGAGGCAGAGCGGGCAGGGCGGCCATCTTGCCCTGCGCGAGGCCGGGGCGGCTTTTGCGTCCGCCGTGAAGCTGAATCCGCGGGATGCCTCCTCGTACCTTGCGCTGGCGTTCGTGGCCGAGGCGCGCGGTGAGCGCCCGGTTGCGTCGGCGGCGCTTGACGACGCCGTCCGCCTGGATCCCAGGGCGGGCGCCGCACGCGAAGCCCGGGCGCGTTTCCGCCTGGCCGAAGGGCTAAGAGCTGAGGCGCTTGTGGATCTCGAGGCCTCGGTGGCTGCGGATGCGCGCGGCCTCTCGCGGGTGCTCCCGCTTCTGTGGGAGGTGACCGCCGATCCGATCCTTGCGCGTTCCGTCACGCCTTCGTCGCCCCCGGCGCTGATTTATCTGGGCGAGTTTCTCGATACGAAGGGCAGGGCAGAGGCGGCCGACGCCGCATTCGCCGAGGCCGCCGCGCTGGATCCCGCCATGGCCGAACCGCTCGCGGCCCGCGCAAGAATCGCCCTCGCCGGCGGACGCCATGCCGCGGCCCTGGTGCTGGCGCGAGAAGCCGTCGGGCGCGACGCCCGCCATGTCCCTGCGATGCGAGTTCTGGCCGGGGCGCTGATGGCTTCGGGGAAGCCGGCCGCCGCGGGCGAGGCGTACGAGTCGATTCTTGCCCTCCGGCCCGGCGATCTGGGGGCCGCACGCGGGCTCGCGGAGGTTGCGACGCAGCGCGGACGGCCTGAGGACGCAATCAGCGCCTGGGCCCGGGTGAGCGAGGCCGCTCCGGGTAATGCAGAGGCCCGCGTGGAGCTGGCGCGCGCGCATCGCCGCGCGGGGAACTGGAACCAGGCGGTCGAAACCTGCCGCGGACTGTCTGCGGCACGTCCGGGAAACCGGGCCTGCCATGACCTGCTGATTGATCTCTATCTGGAGCGCGGCCTCACATCGAGCGCCAGGGCCATCCTGGAGGATAGGACAGCGGGCGAGGGGTCGCAGGAAGCGAGCGGGGGGGGAGAATCTTGAGGAAGCTTTTCGACGGGATTGCCGGAGGAAATCGCGGCGCGGTCCGGACGGCCTTGGCAACGGCCTTCCTCGTCGCCGGCCTCGGCTTCATCGCCGGCGGAACGGACAATCAGATTCCCGTCGCATTCATCGTGGCGGTGGTCGGCGCCTTCTGCGGGCTCTTGTTCATCCGTTCCCGATCCCGGGTCGAGGACGTGCAGTTTCTCTGCGCCATATTCCTGCTCGGTATCACTCTCCGGTGCATCATTGCGCTGGTGAACCATTATCTGCTCCCCGCCGGGAGCTTCGCGCTCGACGACGGCCGCTACAACGAAGTGGGCCAGCAGCTGGTTTCCTACTGGAAGGGCACGGGGGGGTATCCGGTCTACATCGCGCACTCCGACCAGGTGGGCTGGTTCTACGTGAACGGGGCCATCTACTGGCTTTGGGGATTCGTGCCGCTCGTTCCGGCGTTCCTGAACTGCGTCATCGGTCCCCTCTGCTCGCTGTACGTCTTCTATCTCTGCCGCGAGGTCTTCGACCGGCCGACGGCGGTATGGGCGTCGCTTTTCGCGATGTTCTTCCCGAGCCTGATGCTCTGGTCGAGCATCAACCTGAAGGACGCCCTCACCACGTTCGCCATCGTCATGGTGCTCTGGCACACCCTCATGCTCCAGCGACACATGAGCCTGGGCCGCTTCGCCGTGCTCCTCGGCTTCATGACGCTTCTGGGGACCCTCCGGAGCTACCTCTTCGTGCTCACGGGTGTTTCTCTCGTGGGAAGCCTGATGCTGGGGCGCCTGGGCGTGAGCTTCAGGGGGCTCGCCCTGGCCCTGCTGCTCATGCTGGGGTTCGTCGGGCTCTACCAGGAATACGGCTTCGGGAGTGACATCGTCGAGAACCAGGGGCTGGCGACGGTCAATGAGATGCGCGAGGGGATGGCCTCGGGTGGCTCGGCCTACGGCATGGAGCACGAGATCGCCTCGCCTATCGCTGCGATCGCATACCTGCCGATAGGGCTGTCCTATTTCCTGCTGGCGCCCGCGCCCTGGCAGATCTTCAACCTGCGGCAGGCGCTCACCTTCCCCGAAATGTTGCTGTGGTACTGCCTGCTGCCCGCCATCTGGCAGGGCATCCGCTACGCGCTTCGCACGAACTTTCGCGCGGCGGCCACGCTGCTGAGCTTCGCCACCGTCCTGACGGTCGCGTACGCCATGGTCGAGACCAATCTCGGAACGGCCTACCGGCACCGCGC
>JAUYMQ010000271.1 GCA_030698575.1 Deltaproteobacteria bacterium | reverse complement strand
ATGCCGGCCAGTGCCTGGGGCCTCACGAGCAACCCGCCGACCGGTCAGGCTTTTTCCACTGCCCCAAAGGGCAGCGCCTGGATACCCCGCGCGTAGGGTTGCAGTATAGATCCCGTCTTAAGCAGCACGAAGAAGTTTATGCCCCGGTCTTCAGGGCCTGAGCAACGTCTCGGGTATCGAGGGTGCCGCCTCGCTGCCATCCCCCACGATCACGATCGGCGTGCCCACGCGCACACGCTTGAAGAGATCATCCATGTCGTCGTTCTCGAGCGCGATGCAGCCGTCGGTCCAGTCCACGCCCGTTCCGCCGCCGTGCACCTCGATCAGGTTTCCAATGCCCCGCCCCGCGGGCACGATCCCCTCCGCCCGCGCCTGCCGGTAGAGCTTCCAGTCGCTCGTGGTCGGATAGTTCAGAAGCAGCGCGCGGTAAAAGCGCGTCTCGCCGCGGTCCTTCTTCATCGTGACGCGGTAGCTCCCCTCGGGCGTGCGCCGGTCGCCCTCGAAGCGCTTGTGCCCCTCGGCCTGCCGGCCGAGCGACACCTCGTACTCGCGTTTGAGTTTCCGGTCGACGAACACGTAAAGCTTGCGCGCCGATTTATCGACGAACAGCGCCGTGCCGGACTGCAGCGCGAGGGAGTCCGGAAGCGGGACCTCCGGCTTGGGTTTGCGGAAGAGAGCGAGCGGAGACGAGAAGACCTGGAGCCCCTGCTCGTAAATGCCGCCCGAGCCATCGGAAAGGTGGAACTGCGCGCAGCCGGACACCAGCAAAGCAACGAGGCCGAGGAGCAGGGCGGCGGGGGCGCTGCGCAGATAAAAACGATGCCGGTCGGGTTGGCAGGGCATCAGGGTCACTCGGGGCGGGCCGGGAAATATAAGAACCATGCTAGCGCAGGCCGGGGCGAGGGGGCAAGCGCGGGCCCAGGCTGCCGGGGGATTGCTTCGTCGCTGCGCTCCTCGCAATGACAACAGGAGGGGCGACTCGCAATGACATTCGGAGGAGGCGGCTCGCAATGACATGCGGCAGGCTGCCGGGGGATTGCTTCGTCGGGCCTACGGCCCTTCTCGCAATGACATGCGAAGCTGCGGGATGACTTCGCGGGCGAGCAGTTCGAACTGATCGCCGAGCGCTTCCTTGGGAACGGTGGGCGAAAGGATGAAGTGGCGCACGCCCGCGTCGGCATACTTCCGGAGCTGGGCGGCGCAGTCGGCCGGCGGGCCGAGCACGTTGTACTTGCGCGAGGGCTCACGGAAGTCCTGCCGGTAACGCGACGTCAGAATGGCGGCCGACTCGTCGAGCGCCTCCTCGTAGGTGGGCTTCACGTTGATGAAGAAGAGGTGGGCGAGCTGGAAGTTCTCGAGCGCGCGCCCGGCCGCGTCGGCCTCGCGCTGGATCGTCTCGAAGGCGCCGCGAATTCTCTCGGGGGTCAGCACGTAGGAGATGTAGCCGTCGCCGAGCGTTGCCGCGCGCCGGAGCGCCGCGGCCGAACGCCCGCCCACCCAGATGGGCGGTCCGCCCTTCTGCACGGGCGGCGGATCGATGCGCGCCCCCTGGAAGCTGCTGAAGCGCCCCTCGAAGTCCACCGCCTCGCCCGACCAGAGAAGCCGGAGCACGCGAATCGCCTCGCTCGCCCGGGCGCCACGCTCGTTGTGCGGAACGCCGCAGAGGTCATACTCGATGCGCGCCTCACCCCCCACGCCCACACCTACGATGATGCGCCCGCCCGAAAGCGCGTCGATGGTCGCGAGTTGCTTGGCGGCAAGCCCTGCCGAGCGCAAAGGCAGGAGGAGAACCCCGGTGCCCAGGCGCACGCGCCCTGTCGCCGCGGCCATGAACGCCAGGTGGGAGAGCCCCTCATATATCGGATAGTGAAAGGAGAGGTGATCGGGAACCCAGAGGCTGTCGTAGCCGAGCGCTTCGACACGCCGCGCAATCGCGCGGGCGGGGCCGGGCTCAAAGGCCGTGAGCTGTGCGCCGAAATCGAGCTGCTGCACCATCGGCGCCTCCCACGCGCGGCCTCGCGGAGCCGTGTCAGCTCACGCCTTGATCAACTCAGCACCGGCCGCAGCTCATCCAGCGAGCGGATGACGTGAAGATCGGGATCCTCGTGGTGGTCCTGTTGCGGAAAGTTCGGGAAGAGCGAGTTGGCGCCCCGGTCGATGAGCACCCCGCGCAGCCCGATCTGGCGCGGCCCCACGACGTCTTCCAGGTAGAAGTCGCCGACGTGGAGCGCCTCTTCGGGCTGAACGCCCAGCCGCTCGAGCGTCAGCGCGTAGATGCGGCGGTCGGGCTTGCGGATACCTTCCGCCGCCGAGATCGTCGCGACGTCGAGGTGGCGATCGAGACCCACGGCGCGGATGGTCTCCACAAGGCCCGTTCCCGCGTTTGAGATGAGGCCCACCCGCACGCCAGCCTCGCGCGCCGCTTCGAGAAAGGGCGCCACGTCGGGGTAGACCCGCCAGCGCTCGATGTCGTTGAAAAGCTGGAAGAAGCGGCGGAAGAGTTCTCCCTCCTCGTCGTCCACGCCCGCCTGCGCGAACACCGTCTGGCTCAGCGCGCGGAAGCCCGCGCGAAACTTCTCGTCCGAGTCCGAATATGCGCGCGCACCGTCGAAGCGCGCCACCGCCATCTGTTGCGCGGCGATCGCCAGCGCCCCGGCCGCCGCCTCGCAGGCCTCGGCGCTGCGCGGCCGCCCCACGTCGTTGCAGATGTCCGAGAGAGTTTCCCACAGTCCAGGCGAGGGATAGGCGAGCGTCCACCCCATGTCGAGCGTGATCGCCCGCACCTTGCCGAAGCCATCGAAGGGGTTCGCGCGATCAAGGTTGTTCAAAGTAGACAGGGTCCTCGTTCAGCGGATGGGGATAACCTGCCCGCCGGCGTCGCCGCTGGCGGCGGCCGCCGCTGCCCCGGCGTCGAGCGGCACGGTCTCGACGATCTCTAGACCGTAGCCCGAGAGGCCGACCAGCTTGGGGGGGCGGTTGCTCAGGAGTTTCATCTTGCGCACGCCGATGTCGCGGAGGATCTGCGCGCCAAGGCCGAAGTCGCGGTAGCTCATGCGCTGCGACACCCCGGGCGTCGGCGTGCCCGCCGGGAGCTCCGCACTCCCCTCGTTAGCGGCGATGATCTCCGCGATGTCCATGTGGGCCCGGTCGTGGCGGAGATAGAGGATCACGCCCTTCCCCTCGGCCTCGATGAGCTCCATCGAGCGTCGAAGCAGCGCGCCCGTGTCGCGCTCGATGAATCCGAAGACGTCGCCCGCGAGGTATTGCGAGTGCACGCGCACGAGCGTGGGCTCTTCGGGCCGCACCTCGCCCTTGATGAGCGCCAGGTGCTCGCCCGGCGAGGCGTCGCTCGTGTACACCGCCGCGGTGAACTCGCCTCCGAAGCGCGTGGGGAGCCGCGCCTCACCCACGCGGTGAATGAGCTTCTCGAGCCGCAGCCGATATTGGATGAGATCAGCGATGGTCACGATCTTGAGGTCGTGCAGGTCGGCGAACTGCTCGAGATCGGCGAGCCGCGCCATGGTGCCGTCCTCGTTCATGATCTCG
>JAUYMQ010000268.1 GCA_030698575.1 Deltaproteobacteria bacterium | reverse complement strand
CGGCAGTTCGGCGAGAGCACCTTGACGGCGCTCAGCCGGCTGGTCAGGAAGAATCGGCGGCGTTATGGCGGCTACGTGGTCCACGTGGGAATGGTCGCGATCTTCGTCGGGATCACGGGGACGGCCTTCAACTCCGAGCGGGAAGCCACACTCAACCCGGGCGAGACGGTCGAGGTGGGAAATTACACGCTTCGCTACCAGGGGGTCGAGACCGGGCGCGACGCGAATCACGAATGGGCCAAGGCCCGCTTCGAAGTCTTCGAGGGAACCCGGCTCACGGGCGTGATGGTGCCCGCCAAGAACTTCTACCTGGCCAGCCAGCAGCCTACGACCGAGGTGGCAATCCGGTCCTCGCTGCGCGAGGATCTGTACCTGGCCCTGGCCGCGGTCTCGGCCGACGGCTCGGTCACCTTCAAGGTCTACGTGAACCCGCTCGTTCAATGGATCTGGATCGGTGGGCTCATTTTTGCCCTGGGCACGGTCATCACCATGTGGCCAGACGCCAGTGAGCGGCGGCAGCTCATCCCCAGGTACGTGTGATGGCCCATGACGCGCCGTAACCTCCATGTTGCGATCCTTCTTGTGACCCTGTTCCTGGCGGGCGCCGTGCTGGTGCCCGCCGGGCCGGCGTGCTTCGCCGCCGAGGAGGTCGCTCCCGCCGCGGCTGCCGCGCCGGTCGATCGGAAGGAGATCGAGGCAGGGGTCAATTGCCCCTGCGAGGACAACTGCGGAAAGCTGCTCGCCAACTGCGTCTGCGGCTTCTCCGACAACATGCGCAAGGAGCTCGATAGCATGATTGCCGCGGGCATGACCAAGACGGAGATCCTGGAGGCCCTGGTCAAGCGTTACGGCATACGCGTGCTCGCGAGCCCCGGCACCTCCAACTGGCTCGATCGCCTGTCCTGGATTGCACCCTTCCTCGCCCTTGCGCTGGGAGGATGGTGGGTGGTGCGGGTCGCGCGCCGGTTCGTGTCGCCTGCCCGAGGAAAAGAATCCGCGGCCCCGGAATCCCCGGAGCCTTCCCCGAACGGTGCGGCCGTCTCTTCCGCTTACGAGCGGCGGCTGGATGAAGAACTATCGCGGTTCGAACGGTGATGGGAGCCCAGATTCTCGCCGGCCTGCTGGCCCTGCTAGCACTCTACTTCGTGCTCCGACCGCTGACCCGGCGGCAGGCATGGCCAGGCGAAACGTCACAGCTCCCCGCCGACGCCCTCCTGCGTGAGAAGGAAGGCGTGTTGCTCGCTATCACGGAGCTCGAGTTCGACCATAAGACGGGCGTGGTTTCGGACGAGGACTACGGGCGCTTCATGGCGCGTTACCGGGCGCACGCCATGGCACTCATGCAGGAAATCGACCGGCTCCGGGCGGCTGCTCCCTCCGCGGGCCTCGACGCTGACACCGCCGAAAAGGACCAGGCCCGAAAATGCTCCAGCTGCGGGCGTTCTCTCGACAAGGCGCATCGCTTTTGCACGAGTTGCGGACACACGCAGACCGCCGTGCTGACCCTCCTGATCGTTCTCGTGAGTTCGGGCCTGTTGCACACCTCCCCGGCCCGTGCCGGCGAGATCGCCGGAAGGATCGTCAATGGAACGACCCAGGAAGCGGTGGTCGGGGTCAAAGTGATCTTGCTCCAGGGAGGGTCGGATACGCCGACCGCCGAAACGAAGTCGGGCCGAGAGGGGCGTTTTCGCTTCGAGGACGTCGCACTGGGGGAATACACCCTGGGGGCCTTCTACCGCGACGTCCCTTATGCGCAGCGGGGTATCCGGGTCACTGACGAGGCACCTCGCGCGACGTTGGATCTCTCCGTCTACGAGACCACGACCTCCGACGACGACGTCAGCATCCGGAGCAATCACCTCATCCTTCAAGGGAGCTCCGAGGCGATCAACGCCACCGAGATCGTCATTCTCGAGAACACCGGCAGCCGCACCTTCCTGGGGAAGCTCCAGCCTTCCTCCCCCACCGGGCACGGCTTCTTCCTTACACTGCCCCCCGGGTATCGCGAGCTCAACACGCCGGATTGGCTCACGCGACGCATCTTCAATCCCGCCGAGAACGGGTTTCACCTTGCCTTCCCCGTACCCCCGGGGACGACGCAGTTCATGCTGGGCTACAATCTCCCTCGCACGATCTGGGGAACGCCGCTCGATCGGCGCCTCTCCTTCCCAACCGGGTCATTCAGCGTGGCCGTTCCCCTCGATCAGGGCCTGGAGGTGAGCGCGAAGGCCCTCCCCGAGCAGCGAACCGTGAACATCGACGGCCGCAAATTCCTGGTCATGGCGGGCGGCCCCTTCGCCAAGGAAGCGCCCCTGGAGGCCCGGATCGCGGGCGGGCTCCAGGCGATTGGCTTCTCCGCGCGCCAGATGGGATGGATCGCGGGCGGGCTGCTGACGACGGGCCTCGGCCTCGGCTGGGTAATCAGCCGCGGGCGCCGGCTCGCCTCGTAACCGGGGTCAGGCTTGACTTATTGACTTATTTAACTTGTTGAACCCGACCGTCGAATTTCACTCGAACCATTGATCTTCCTGGTAGTTATGAGATGTCGCAACGCTCAACAAGTCAATAAGTCAAGCCTGACCCCATCCGCTGGAGGCACGCGATGAGCCCCTTTGGTGTGGTCTGCCACGCCTGCGGTGCCGGGATGCCGATGGGCGTGCGTTTCTGCGGCAAGTGCGGCACGACCATCGACGAAAAAGCGGGCGGGTCCGCAAAGGAAGAGGTTACGAGCCGGCGCGCTCCCGCGGGCATACGACTTCTACTCATCGCCTGGGGCCTCGGGCTCCTGGCCGGGCTGATGCTGGGACGGGGGCTGATACCGACGCGGAGCTTCGAGCCCGACGCACTTCCCTCCGGAACAACGCAGGAGGACGAGAACGTGGAGTCGCTCCTGGCGCGCGGTCATGCAGCCTCCGATGCGGGCAGCTTCTCGACGGCGAAGGATCTCTACCGGCGCGTCGTCGCCATCGAGCCTGCCAACCTTCCCGCGCAGGTCAATCTCGGGATCGCGCTAGCGGCCCTGGGCGAGGACACCGCGGCCCGCGCCGCATTCCTCGTAGCCCTCACCGGCGCCACGCCGCATCCGGCGGCCGCCTACAACCTCGCCCTTCTCGAGGAAGAGGCTGGACGCTACGACAGGGCGCGGAAGTTCTATGGGCAGTACCTGGCGCTGGACCCCGAAGGGAAAAAGGCAGCGAAGGCGAGGGAGAAACTTTCGAGCTCGGACCTGCCCGCCGGGGATTCGACCTCTGCGTCGCCAAGAGCCGGGAGTAGCGATTGAGTGTGGCCAGCGCCGTGTGGCCCGCCCTCGAGGCCACCGGCATCTCGAAGAGCTTCGGCCCGCACGTGGTCCTGCGCAACGTTGAACTACGCGTTCCGCAAGGAAGCTTTCTCGCGCTGCTCGGTCCGAACGGCGCGGGGAAGACGACGCTCCTCAAGATCCTCGCCGGGCTGGCGCGCCCGTCAGGAGGCACGGTCCGCCTGCTGGGTGGAAAGCCGGGGCGCCCGGAACCGGCGATGAGGGCGCGCATCGGGCTCGTCTCGCACGAGGCGCAGCTGTACCGCGATCTATCGGCGGAAGAGAATCTCAGGTTCTTCGGGACGCTCTATGGGCTTCCCGCCCTCGATGCGCGCATCGAGGAGGTGCTGGCCGGCGTGGAGCTCCTCGAGCGCCGGGGGGATCCGGTGCGGACGCTCTCCCACGGAATGACGCAACGCCTCTCCATCGCGCGATCGCTGCTTCACGATCCCGAGGTGCTCCTTCTGGACGAGCCCACCTCCGGGCTGGACGACCGGGCGGTGGGGCTCTTCGTCGATCTGCTGGCTTCGCTGCACGATGGATCCCGCACACTCGTCATGACGACCCATCAGATCGACGTGGGATTGAGGGCGGCGGACCGAATGGCCGTGCTGACTGAAGGACGCATCTCCCTCGAAGAGGACGCGCCCGGCGGCGATGCCGACGGTTTCAAGGCGCGCTACGCTGCGCTCGTGGGGAGCCGGCGATGAGCGCCGCAAAGATCTCTTGCACCGGCGCCTCCTTCGGAGCCGTGACGCTCGCCGTGGTGCGGAAGGATCTGCGCCTCGAGTGGCGCACGCGCGAGGTCTTCTCCGCCACGGTGGTCTTCGCGGCCCTTGTGCTCGTTACCTTCAATTTCTCGTTCGAGCCCGGCCAGGGGGCGGTGGAGCGGATGGCCTCGGGCTTTATCTGGGTGGCTTTCGTTTTTGCGGGCATGCTCGGGCTGAACCGGACGTTCGTGACGGAGAAGGAGGAGGGTTGTCTCGATGCGCTGTTCCTCTCTCCGGCCGATCCGGGGGCCATCTATCTCGGAAAAGTTATCGCCAATCTGATATTCCTGGCGGTGACGGAGGCGGCGGTGCTCCCCCTGTTCGCCCTGCTCTTCAACTTTCCCCTCGCGCGCGCCTTCCCCACGATGCTGCTTCCGCTCGCGCTGGGAAGCTTTGGCTTCGTGGCGGCGGGAACGCTCTTCGCCGCCATGGCGGCGCAGACCCGCATCCGCGAGGTGATGCTTCCGCTGCTGCTCCTTCCCGCGTGCGTCCCCGTCCTGATAGCCTCGGTGCGCCTCACCCAGGCGGCGCTGGAGGGACTGGATCTGGAGAGCGTTCTGCCCTGGGTCGGGATGCTGGTCCTCTGTGATGCACTGTTCGTGGTGGCCGGGACTTTTCTATTCCAACACGTTCTGGAGGAATGAATGGCGGGCATGACGGCCGAACACGAGTTTCCCCGGGGAGGATCCACCCTGCAGGATCGGATGGATCGCCTCCTCCGGCGCGTGAGAAACGTGACCCTTCCCCTGGCCGGCATCGCGCTCATGGGTGCCATGGTGATGATCTTCAACTACGCGCCCGAGGAGAAGACGCAGGGGATCGTTCAGAAGATCTTCTACGTGCACGTTTCGAGCGCCTGGTCGAGCTACCTGGCCTTCTTCGTCTGCTTCATCTCGAGCATCCTCTATCTGCTGAAGCGCGATCGGGCATGGGATCTGCTGGCGCTGGCGGGAGCGGAGGTGGGAGTCATCTTCTGCACCGCGGTCCTGCTCTCGGGCCCGTTCTGGGGAAAGCCCATCTGGGGCGCCTGGTGGACCTGGGACGCGCGCCTCACCTCGACGCTCGTCCTGTGGCTCATCTTCCTGGGCTACCTGCTGCTGCGGCCCTTCGTCGGCGAGGGAGAGCGCGGCGCGCGGTTCGCGGCGGTGGTGGGGATCGTGGGGTTCCTCGACATCCCGCTGGTGCACCTCTCGGTGCGCTGGTGGCGCACCCTCCACCCCGATCCGGTCGTCATGAATCCCGAGGGCCCGCAGCTTCCGCCGGAAATGCTGCAGACGCTGCTCGTCACCCTCGCCGCCTTCACGCTGCTGGCAGTGAGCTTCATCGCCGTGCGGGCGGAGCTGGAAAGGCTCAGAGATCTGGCCACGGCGCTGCGCGGCCGCTTGCGTGAGTCACGGCAATAAGCTCTGGGGTCAGACCCGCTCCGGGTTGGCAGGCTGCTGCATCGAGATCTGGGGTCAGACCCCAGGCTCATGCCCTCTACGGCGGGAATCAAAACAGGGTCTGACCCCATCTTGGGTCTGACCTCCTCCGAGGGAAATCGATGAAAGAAAACTTCGGCTATCTGATCTGGGCTTACCTGCTGGTGGGTGTCCTGGTAACGGCTTACTCGGCGAGTCTCATCACGCGCAGCCGCCGGGTTGCGCAGGAGCTGGAGCGCCTGGCCGCCGAGCTGCGCGCCCGCTAGTTCCCCGCTTTCCCCGCCTCGCGCCATATCGCCTGGATCTCGCCGAGCCAGGTGATCACGTCGGCAGGACTCTTCAGGAAGTATCTCGCCTGGGATTTCCGCGCCGCCTTTCCCACGCGAACGGTGATCCCGACGTCCGAGAAAGCGCCGAACAGATCCTCGTCGGTGACGTCGTCGCCAAGGACGATCGGGAGCGAAGAGGGCGCCAGCTGTTCCCACATCGACCGCGTCGATTCCCCCTTGTCCACGTTCTCGGCTCGCGCCTCGAGCACCTGCTTCCCCGGAACGAGCTTTATCCGCGCGCCCTCCTTGATCTCCTCGAAAGCCTCGTGCACAACTTTTCGCATTCGCGCCGCCACGGTCGGCTTCTCGCCACGAAAGTGAAACGCCAGTGCGTGTCGCTTGTCCTCGATGCGCGGAGAATTTCCGCCGCCGACCTTCTCCTGAAGCGCGAGGAGCAGCCGGTCGAGATCAACGCGCACGGCGTGAACGTCCGTCCGGGAGGCGACCCGGTTCACCTGGGGCCAGATCTCGAGCCCGTGAAGGCCGGAGAGGATCAGATTGGGGATGGGAAGAAATCGCCGGAGGACCTCCAGGCTGCGCCCGGACACGATCGCCAGTTTGATTCCCGGCGTCTGCGAGAGCGACTCGAGGATCGCGATGGTCGCCTCCGTCGGACGGGCCATCTCCGGACGCGCGACGATGGGGACGAGGGTTCCGTCGTAATCGAGGGCCAGAAAGAGGGAAGACGCATCCATGATTCGCGCCTTCACGCTCCTGCGCGCCCTCTCGAGTTCGACCGGCTGACGCCCCTTTCGCGCGGTCATCGGGCTAGCGCCCTCCGAGCGAGCCGATGAGCCCGCCCAGAAAGTCGTCACGCCACCAGCCGATGTCGTGGGCAGCCGTCTGCTCCCGGAGCCGGTGCATGCGCCGCTTCCGCTCTTTCACCGGCATCTCGACGGCGATCTTCAGCTTCTTGGCGACTTCGTCCACGTTGTAGGGATTGACGATGAGCGCCTCTTCCATCTCGTCGGCTGCGCCCGCGAACTCGCTCAGGATGAGCGTGCCATTGTCGTCGGGCTTGCAGGCGGCGTACTCCTTGGCGATGAGATTCAGGCCGTCGCGAAGCGGCGTGAGCAGCGCGATGTCGGCGGCCAGGTAATGCGCTACCAGCCGCTGCCTCGGGAAAGCGCGGCTGTAGTAGTGGATGGGCGTCCACCCCTCCTCCGCGAAGCGGCCGTTGATGCGCCCCACCGTCTCGTCGATGGAGCTCATGATCGTCTTGTACTCCGGCACCTCCGTCCGGCTCGGCACGGCGATCTGCACGAAGGAGAACTTCCGCCGGTACCTGGGATACAGCTCCAGGAATCGCTGGATGCCCTCCATCCTTTCGAGAATTCCCTTCGAGTAGTCGACGCGATCGGCACCCAGGATGATGATCGGGGTGCCGAGATGCTTTCGAATGGTCGCGGCCTGCTTCTGGGTCTCGGGCTGCAGCGCGATCTTCTCGTATTCGTTGAACTCGATTCCGAGCGGGCAGGCGCGCACCTGGATGCTCCGGCCGGGCAGGTGAAGAGTCTCGGTCGACTCGTCCCATTTCGCGCCGAACAGCTTGTTGGCGCAGGTGGCGAAGTGGCGGACGTAGCCCCGCGTGTGGAAGCCGATCAGATCGGCGTCGAGCAGCCCGCCCAGGATGCGCTCGCGCCAGGGGAGAATTCGAAAGACGTCCCAGGGTGGAAACGGAATGTGCCAGAAGAAGGCGATGTTGGCCCGCGTTCCCAGGCGCTTGAGCTGCGCGGGCACGAGGGCGAGATGGTAGTCCTGAACGAAGATCGTATCGCCTTCCCTGGCTTCGGCGTTCGTGGCTTCGGCAAAGATTTCGTTCACCTTCTGGTAGTGCTCGAACTGATCGGCCTTGAACTCGCAGCGATCCATGAAGTAGTGGCAGAGGGGCCAAAGGGTCCGGTTCGAGAAGCCCTGGTAGAAAAGCCGCACGTCCCGCTTCGTGAGATGAAGGCGCCGGAAGGTGTATTCGGGCTTGCTGAGCGGAACCTTGACGCGGCTTCCGAGGGGATCGCCCTTCCGGAACTCGTCGTCCCAGGCGACCCAGGTGCCGCCGGTCTGGCGGAGGAGCGGATCGAGCGCCGAGACGAGACCGCCGATCGTGCGATCCGACCGGAACCCTTCTGTCACCTTCTTGAAGCGGAAGGGTCCGCGGTTGGAGACGACGATCAGGCGCCCACCCTGGCGCTCGGCTGGCTCCATGTCTGGCAGGCCTTTCACGCCCGGCCCGGAGATCCGCGCCTCGTCGTGACCGCCGAGGCCTCGATCCACAGGTGTGGTCGCGAGAAGAATGATGGAAGAATCCAGCAGCTATGAATACGGGGCGCCGCCGGAGCAGCCGGGGGTTCTTGTTTCCTATTATTTACCAGAGCCTTGGCCCCGGGACAAGCGTCCTTCGCCCAACCCCCCACTCCACGGGCCGAAAATTCCTCTGAATCGCGTCTCATCGCATTCTTCAAGCGAGGCGCAGGGCTTCTTGAAACGACATGGGTGTGTCGTGCGGCAAAGTCAGGCGGGGCGGCTGCGCCACACGGAGGCGGCCAGGACGAGGGTGGCCAGGGCGCCGAGCGCGAGGCCCGCGCCGCCGGCGAGAACGGAGAGCGGCAGCCCGAGCAGCAGCGGGCCTGCCGGGAAGACGAGAAAGAGGGCCGAGACGAGAATCTCGGCCGCGATGATCACTGACGCGGCCACCCGGTTGCCAGCCCCCGCGCGCGCGGCGGCGTCGGCCCGGACATCGGGGAGATCGAGCATCAGGCGCAGTTCACCGCGCCGGAGCTTGCGAACCACGTCTTCCACCGCGCCGGGGAGCATCCGGACCACGCGCCGGTAGTCCTCCATCGTCGAGGCCGCCCCCTTCATCAGGTACGCGGGGTCGGTTATCCGGCGCACATAGAGGCTCACCAGGTAGGGGCGCATCACCGAGAACGGATCGAAATCGGGCGCGAGCGATTGCGCGACGGACTCCATCGTGGCCACCGTCTTGGCCATGAGCAGGATGTCCGGGGGTATTCGCACGTGATAGCGCTGGATGATCTCGAAAAGCTCGGTCATGTACCGGCCGACGTCCAGCCGGTTCAGGGGAAGATCGGAGTAGCGCCCGACGAATTCTCCCGTCTGCGCCTTCAGCCCCCGCACGTCGACCTGATCGTCGATAAGTCCCATGTCGCCGAACAGCCGGACCATGCGGTTCATGTCGTTCGTCAGGACGGCGACCATGAAGGTCAGCAGCTCGTCGACGCGCTCCGGATCGACCGTGCCGACCATCCCGTAGTCAACCAGGCAGATGCGTCCGTCCGGGAGAACAAAAAAGTTCCCCGGATGCGGATCGGCGTGGTAAGCGCCGAGCTCGAAGACCTGCTTGAGGACCAGCCGCGTGCCGTTCTCCGCCACGGCTTTCCGGTCGACACCCGCCCGGTCGATCTCGGCGATGCAGTCCACCTTGATCCCCTCGACGTACTCCATCGTGATGACCTGTGACGTGCAGAAGGCCTCGTAGGCCCGGGGCACGTGCACGGTCTCGTCGTCGGCCAGCAGTCGCGCGAAACGCTGCAGGTGGTAGACCTCCCGTGAGAAATCGATCTCCCCCAGGATCGACTTCTCGAACTCCTCGACGAGTCCCGCCGGGCGATACTGGCGCGACTCGGGTATGCGCTCCTCGATGAGGGCGGCCAGAGCCTGCAGGATGTCCAGATCGTTGCGCAGCACGCGGCGAATATTCGGGCGGCGGACCTTCACCACGACCATTTCACCCGAGCCGAGCCGCGCCCGATGGACCTGGGCGATGGAGGCGGCGCCGAGGGGCTCCGGCTCGAACTCCGTGAAGAGCGCTGAAATGGGCTTTCCCAGTTCCGCCGAAATGACCTCCTCGACCTCGGCCAGGGGAAAGGGGGGCACCCGGTCCTGGAGCTTGCGCAACTCTTCGATGAGCGCTTCGGGCAGGAGATCGGGACGAGTGGCCAGGAGCTGGCCGAACTTGATGAACGTCGGGCCCAGGGCCTCGAGGGCCATCCGGATCCGCGCCTCGGTGGAGTACCGGGCCGCGGCCTCGTCCGCCGTCCGGCGGCCGAGCAGGCGCCGCAAGCGGGCGTACCGGGGCGCGAGCCCCGTTCGATCGAGGAGATCGTCGAACCCGTAGCGGGTGATGATGGCGATGATCTCGCGCCCCCGGGCGATGTTCCCCAGGGTCCGCGGAATGCGCACAAGATGGGAAAGGCGCATGGCTGCTCCCGAGCTAGGGCCTATCACGCGGCCCCGGACGCTGCAAGGCTTCCTGGTCACGCCGGCGCGCGGCGGCTAGAATATTGCCCCGTACCGGCCGGGACGGACTATCAGTATAGCCCGTGCGCGAGGAGTCATTTGGCAGCACAGAAACCAAGCCCCGCTCCCCGCGGGCGTCGCGACCAGGAAACCCGTTCGGCGGAACGGCGAAGGCTGCTTCTCGCCGCCCTGCTCACCGGCACGGTGCTGGTGGTCGAGCTGGCGGGCGGCCTTCTGAGCGGCAGCCTCGCGCTGCTGTCCGACGCCGCCCACATGTTCACCGATCTGTCGGCGCTCCTGCTGGCTTTCCTGGCGCTGACCTTCTCGGTCATGCCCGGCGGGCGCCGGCGCACCTACGGCTGGTACCGCCTGGAGATCCTCTCGGCGCTGCTGAACGCCGTGCTCCTCATCGGCATCGCCGGCTTCATCTTCTACGAGGCCTACGGCCGACTCCTGGCGCCGACCGAGATCCGCAGTGGCGTCGTTCTGATGGTCGCGACCATCGGCCTCGCGGTAAACCTGCTCTCCTATTCCATCGTCTCTCGCTCGAAGGAGAGCATCAATCTCCGCGGCGCCGCGATGCACGTGCTGAGCGACGCGCTGACTTCCGTCGGCGTGATCGTCAGCGCGCTCGTGGTCCGCTTCACGGGCTGGAACGCCGCCGACCCGCTCATGAGCGCGATCATCGGCGTCGTCATTCTTTTCGGCGCTTTCCAGCTCCTGCGTGAATCGGTCGACATCCTTCTCGAGGCAACTCCCCTCCACATCGATCCGGTCGAGATCCGCGAGACGCTGCGGAAGATTCCCGGCGTCCATGCCGTGCACGATCTCCACGTCTGGAGCATCACGAGCGGAATGCCGGCGCTCTCCGTTCACCTCATCGTGCACGACGAGTGGTTCAAGGACGCCGGGGGAAAGCTCGTCGAGGCCAAGGAGATACTCAAGGAGAGGTTCGACATCGACCACACCACGATCCAGGTCGAGTCGGAGACCTACGCGCACCGTGCCACCGTCCAGTGGAAGTCCTGACAGGCGCGCATGTCATTGCGAGGCGCCCCGCAGGGGCGCCGAAGCAATGACGTGCGTGCGCGGGATCAGCGAACCAGCGCAAGCGCCAGGAAGACGAAGAGCCCGCCGGAGAACCCGCACATCACGTTCACCAGATCATTGTTCACGAAGCGGGAGCCCGAGTGAAGGACCGTCTCCTGCTCGTCGCAGTGGATGCGCCGCTCGGTGAGGTTCTCGCAGGAGGGGCAGCGAAAGATCCCCTGGAGCGTGGCGCCGAGGTAGCTGTCGCTCACGCTGCCGAGGAAGCCCGCGACGAGGATCACGAAGAAGATATCATTGCCGATCGAGAGCTTGGGATCGAAGAAGAGGCCCGTCGATACAACGAGAAGCGAGCCGATGAGCCCGGCGATGAAGCCCAGGCGGGTGACCCCGCCCGAGAGCCCCCGCGGAACCGGCTTTCCAGTCGTCATCGAAACCGGGGGTTTCTTCGAGAGGACGCCGATCTCGCTCGACCAGGTGTCGGCGGTGACGGCGGCCAGCGTGCCGAGGAAGACGTAGTAGAGCCGCGCATCCTGGAAGAAGTACCAGAGAAGGATGATGCACATCGCGAGCCCGCCGTTCGCCATCGACTGATAGACGTCGCGGGCCCCTCCCTTTGCCACGACCAGCTCGATTCCCGCCCGCTTGTCGCGGCCGAGCCTCCCGACAAGCGTGGACGAGACAAAGAAGACGAGAATCGGAATCGTCCAGCGCCAGCCGCCGACCCCGAAGATGACCGTGCCGAGGATGAAGGACGCCAGGGCGCCCGAGAGATCCAGCGAGCGCGAGCGGTAACCGGTGACGGCCACGCCGAGGCTCATGAGAACGCCGAGCGTGAGCACGACGTTGTCCGCCGGCGACGCGTTCAGCATGAAGTGCGTGAAGAAGGCCGCGGCGAGGCCGATGGTCAGGTTGTCGAGCCCGGGCGGCGTGACGAGCTCGACGGCCGTCGAGAGCAGCGCCACCGTGAGGGCGATCCAGAGAATGATGGCCGGGGAAGCCGTTCCGAACCAGGCCAGGGTGCCGGCGAGCGCCAGGAAGCTCGCCACGAACATCGTTACGGTCCCCTCGACCGTCTTTTGCCCCTTGATCACCGTGAACGGGCGGCGCCCGTAGCGCCCCCCGACGATGGCGGCGAGGCCGTCCCCCCAGGTAAGCACCTGCATGCCGGCCATGAGCACGGCCATCTCGGTGTCCCAGCAGAGAACCGTGAGGATCAGGAAGGTGAGGCCGAAGTAGAGCGGCCCGAAGCGGTTCTCGGCCGTGCCCTGGATGCCCGGGAGCCAGCCACGGCTCAAGGCCACGAGGAGGAACAGCACGAAGAGGGCCGAGATGATGATGGGAGGAGTGGCGGATGCAAAGAATGCGGGCGCAAAGAATACGAGCGCCCCCGTGGCGAGGTGGACGAACTTGCGCGTGAGATCCGGATCGACGTGCAGGCGGCGCCGCATCAACTCCGCTATCACCAGGAACAAGATGATAGCAAGCCCGACGCACCCGGCTGTGACAATCCCCATCCCAGTTCCCCAAAGCCTGAAGCGGAATACCCGCGGCCATCGATGCCCCGGGGCACCGGGACGCCCACCTGTTAGCACGCGACCGGCGTCATTTCAAGGCCGCCCGCCTCCGGCCGGCGCGGCTCAGGCGCTGCGCGGCGCGCGCGATCCGGGCCCGGGTTTGACAGGCATGACGCGGTGCCCCAAGCTGTGGCGGCGCCGTCACTGAAGCGCCTCACGACATCCCTGACCTTCCGGATACCGCGTGATGCCCCCAACCGATACGCCTGGCGATACGCCAGCCGACAAGCCAGCCGACAAGCCAGCCGACAAGCCAGCCGACAAGAATGACGCGAAGCCCGGCGCGCCGCTCGCTGATCGCGTCGACGTGGTTGTGATCGGCGCCGGCCCGGCCGGCCTCATGGCGGCGCGCGCGCTCAGAGAGCGCGGCGTGGACTTCGCCGTCATCGACAAGAAGAGCTGCATAGGCCTGCCGCTTGCCTGCGGAGAGGGCGTCCTGCTGCACGAGATCGAGGGGCTCGGCCTCGACTTCGATCTGCATGAGTACGGCACGCTCTCCCGGCGCCAGGTGTTCGTCTACGGCGCCCTCCAAAAGCGCTTCTCCATCGACACTTTCGAGCTGAATCGCCCGGCGTTCGAGCGCGCACTGGCCGAGCCCGTCTTGCCACAGTTGCGCCTTGACACGCGACTCCTCGACGTGACCGAGACGCCCGAGGCGGTCTTTGTAAAGACGTCTGACGGGACCATCCGCGCGCGCATGGCGATCCTGGCGAAGGGGCCGGACGACAAGCTACCGCGGAAGCTTGGCATGACGTCACGCAGACACGAAATGGTTGTCGCTTACGGCGGGCGCTATGAGGGGTGCGACCTGCCCGATCTCACCTGGCGCATCGATCTGCTCGACGGCTTCGGCACGCTGAACTACTTCTGGATCTTCCCCTACACGGCGACGAAAGCGAACGTCGGTCTCGGCTACCTGAACCGGCCGGGACTCGGGATCAACCTGCGGCGGGAGTTCGAGCGGGTCGCGGCGACGCAGCCCTCACTCCGCGGCGCGCGCATGACGCTCGAGGTGGGCGGATCAATCCCGGTGTCGGGCGCCCTCGATCGGACCTTCACCGATCGCCTGCTTGCCTGCGGAGATTTCGCCGGACACGTGGGGGCGCTGGGCGACGGGATTTACTACGCGATGGCGGGCGGGAAGCTCGCCGGCGAGATCGCCGCCGGCGCCGTGAAGCGCGGCGAGTTCGGGCGCGACGCGCTCCGCGTCTACGAGACGCGCTGGCGCGCGCAGTTCGGTGGCCCCCTGAAGGCCGGCATCGCCTTCCGCAACATCCTCGATCGCGCCGTGCGGGCGGGCGTGGCCCTCGCGCTTGTGCGCCTCATTCCGGCGCCCCTCGGCCCGGCCATCCTTTTCGACGGGAAGCTCCGGCGAACCCTCGGCTTGGTCGACCGGCTGCTGCCCCGGCTTCCGGTCTGACGGGGCCGGGGGGGCTTGACCACAGGGACGCCTATCCCCCGGTGCGACGGGAAAAACTGCCCTCCCGAAGGGTTCCTGCGGACGGCTGGGCCGCCGCGGCGGCGGGCCGGCGGGGGGGCGGGAGAGCGGCGCTCAGCGGGAATTTCTGCCCAGATTTCACTTGCATTCAGAGCCTGTCTCAAGCAGACTGCCGGGTGGTAAAACTCTGCCGAAAAAGTAACTTAGGCTACCTTCCGGGCATTCCCGTCCGGAATTCGGGACCTTCCAAAGTCGTAGAATTCCTCGCTTAAACGGGCGCTTCCGAAAAAACACCCGTTTGGCACGAAGTTCGCATTTTCAGGTGTGCGCCACCAAAGGCGCAGTGCTTTGTGGTTCGGCGTGAGCTGGTGCCGCCCTGGGCGGCACGGAGCGCTTACGTCCCCGGGCGGCCCGGGCGGGTGAACTGGCTACGGCCAATCACCGGCGGGCCGCGCAACCGCGCGTTCTTGGCCGTTCCTGCCACGGACGGCCGCGCGGCAAGGCGACCCTGGGACTGGCAGCGTTCATTCCGCAGAAAGAGGTTTGGAGAGCATGGCACGAATGCGAAGGGGTGTCGGGTACTGTGAGTCCACTCAGTGTGAGGACTACGTCAAGGGGGTATTTCTACTCAACCACGGCGACACGTTCTACTGCCCGCGCTGCCGCCAGCTCGGGAAGATCGAGAACGAGCGCGGCTTCTACTCCGGTTACTCGGATGTCTTCAAGGAGGTCCGCGTCGAGTACAACTTCGATCCGATCAGCAACGTGTACCGTGAAATCGCGATAGTGCGCGACGAGAGCCTCTGGGGCCGCAACAACGTCTACACGCTCCAGTCACCGCTAATCAAGACCGAGAAGCGCGCTCTCAAGGTTGCCGAGGCCATCCTGGCGAACCTGAACCGCTACCGGGGCCTCATGGATGGCGACGACATTCCCCGCACTACCGAGATCATTCTTTCCTTCGACGACGACTTCACCGAATTCCAGCGCAAGCTGACCAAGCTGGCCGAGGAGTGGGAGGCCAGCGGCCTCCGGGAGGGTTCCCGCCTGCCCTGACCGCGTCTCACGGACGCCGGCGGCGGGCTTTTTCGTTTTCCGCGCGAACGGTGGTGAGGGGGGCTCGCAGGAGCTTGCCCTTACCACCGTTCGCTCTTTGCAGGACAAAATCCCCGGGCCGCCGCCCCGGGGATTTTGTTGTGATCTTGCTCCCGCCACGGAGGCCACCATCAGCACGCGCAGGCTTCTCATATTCACCGGCAAGGGCGGCTGCGGAAAGAGCGCGCTCGCCTCGGCGATGGCGCTCGATGCGGCGCGCAACGGGCGGAGGGTGCTGCTCGTCGAGGCGGCGCTGCGCGGCGACCATCCGGGCCGCCTGCACGCGCTCTTCGGCGTCCCGCCACTGCCCTCTGATCCCGTGCGGCTCGAGCGCGGCCTCTGGGGCGTGCGCATCGAGGCTGAGGCGGCGCTGCGATCCTATGTGCTTCGCCGCGTCCGCTTCGAGGCGCTCTACCGGGCGGTCTTCGACCGGCCGAGCGTCCGCCGGACCGTCGCGTTCTTCCCGGGCCTCCGTGAACTGATGGTGCTGTGGCAGCTCCGGGCTTTCGAGCAAGAGGAACGAAAGAACCGTCCTCGCTTTGATCTCATCGTCTTCGACGCCCCGTCGACGGGGCTCGTCCTGTTTCTTCTCCAGCTCCCCCAGGTCGTCGTGCAGATCCTCAAGACGGGCGTGTTCGCGCGCGACGCGGCGGACATCTACGCGCTCCTTGCCGATCCCTCGCGCACGCAGATCCTGATCGCCACCCTGCCCGAGGAACTTCCCGTGCTCGAGGCCCGCGATCTCTGGCAACGCCTCCAGTCGCTCCCCTCCCCCGCTTCAGCCGGCATCGTCGTGAACGGTCTTCTCGGGGGCATTCGCGACGTGGGCCCGCTCCCCGGCCCCCGCTCCGCGCGACTCCGGACGGACCCGGCGCTCTCGGCCATCGAAGGCGCCGCGGGCGCCGAGGCGATGCGGGCGGTGCTGCACGCCAATCGCATCCTCCTGCGGAAGCAGGATTCTTTCGCCCGTCACCTGGGCACGCTCGCGAGCACTCGGGCGCCGATCTGGACGCTGCCCTTCATTACTCCCGAGGCGGGGAATGAGGCGGCGCTGACGCCGCTCCTCGCGGAGGCGCTGCGGGCGGCGGGGCTGGATGCAGCCATCGAGGCGCCCGCATGAACCTCTCCCGCCTTCTCTCCGAAAAACGCCTCGTCATCTGCTGCGGATCCGGCGGCGTCGGGAAAACCACCACCTCGGCGGCCCTGGCGCTGCAGGGGGCGGCGCTCGGCCGGAAGACGCTCGTGCTCACCATTGACCCCGCCCGCAGGCTGGCCGACGCGCTTGGAATATCGTCGCTCGATCACCGGCCCCGGCGTCTGCCCGACGCGACGCTTCGCCGAAGGGGCGGGAGCGCGTCGGGAACGCTCGACGCCATGATGCTCGACGCCAAGGCGACGCTCGACGACCTCATCCACCGCCACGCCCCCTCCCCGGAGGCGCGGGACGCCATCCTGGCCAACCCGATCTACCGCTACGGTTCGCGCGCGCTGATCGAGAACCCGGAGTACCTGGCCATGGAGAAGGTGAACGCCCTCGAAGCCGAGGGAAGCTGGGATCTCATCGTGGTCGACACGCCGCCCACGCGACACGCGCTCGATTTCTTCAGTGCATCGCGGCGGATGGGGGAATTCCTGGAAGGGAACCGGTTTCTCGCGATGATGACGCCGGAGGGGAGGCGCGGACTGACGGGAGGCAGGATTCTCGGCTTCGGACTCGGCGCGATCACCAGGCTCATCGAACGGGTGACGGGGACCGAACTGCTCCAGGCCGCGCGGGACTTCTTCACGGCCTTCGAGGGGATGTTCGAGGGTTTTCGCGAACGCGCGGCGCGGATGGAGAGCCTGCTGCGCTCGGAAGCCACTACGACCGTCATCGTGACTTCGCCCGAGCCCCATGCGCTGGCGGAGGCGCGGCAGCTGTATGCATCCTTCGCCGGCGATCGGATTCCTTTTGGGGCGCTTGTCGTGAACCGCGTGGCGATCGACAGGTTGGTGGAGGGCGCGCTTGACGGGGTAGCGGCGGGCGGCACAGCCATGGACTCGAGGGAGCGAGTGCGGCTGGATGCGCTGATCGAGAACTACTACATCTTCCGCAGCCTGGCGGCGCGGGACAGTCGGGCGCTGGCGGCGCTGGCCGGCCTCGGCATCGACCCCGCGCGCATGCTGATCGTGCCGGCGCTCGAGGAGGAAGTGGTGCGAATCGAGGGCCTGCGCAAGTTCCTCCGCGCGCTCAAGCCAGGCGCGGCGGCGCTCCGGCCTCCTGGGGCGCGGCGGCGTTCTCGATGAGTTCGCGCAGTTCTTTCAGCTGCATCCGGACGTCGTCCGGCAGGTCGACGCCGGAGGAGCCTGTGAACTCCTGAATGGTGAACTCCTCGAGAAACTCATAGGCCTGGCCTGCAATGGGCGCGTCGGGGGCGATGCGGATGCTGGTCTCGAGAAAGAACTCCGTTTCAGATACCCAGAAGGAGTTGCCGATGTAGGACTCGGCCACGCCGAGCAGGTAGTAGGGCTCCGCGAGCGCCCGCCCCTTCTCCGCGTTCTGATCGACGTGCCGATGGAGCAGCCCCGAAGCGGCCACGAAGTACACCAGACCCCGCCGGTCGGCCGGAAAGCGGTTTCGCAGCTGTCCCCGCTTGATGAGCTTCTTCCCCCGCCCGAATTCGTCCCCCTTCAGCGGCGCGCTTCCAAGCTCGTCGAGCGCCTCGATCCAGCTCTGGATGTTCGCCTCGAGGTAGGGGTGCACGTCGGGCCGCTTCGCGAACTGCCCGAGCGCGGCGATGGCCCGCGTGTAATCGGTCTGCACGCGGATGGTGATCTTCAGGTAGTCCTCGAAGGTGCCCATCAAATCGATCTCGCTCGCGGGGATGTCGGTCGAGCGGAGAATCTTTTCACAGGTGGCAAGTGCCGTGTCGAACTGCCGCGTCGCGACGGCCAGCCGCACCTGCTCCTCGAGCGGCAGCCGCTTCATCTCTGCGTCCCCGAGGAAATTCTCTCCCAGGTTGAACTGCTTGCTGCTGGGAAGCCGCGAATGGCAGGCGAAGCAGTTCTC